>JAOTTP010000025.1 GCA_029864405.1 Nitrospirota bacterium | reverse complement strand
TCTATACAGCTGTGGTGCTTAATCCTGTGGATATGGCTGACAACATGAAGAAATATGGGGGATTTATTCCGGGGATACGACCAGGACAAAAAACAGCGGACTTTATTTATAAGGTACTCACAAGGGTTACATTTGCTGGAGCCATCTATTTAGCTATTGTATGCGTTATTCCAGAGTTGCTGATCTATCGACTAAATATGCCATTCTACTTTGGAGGTACCTCACTGTTAATTGTCATTGGCGTGGGGTTGGATACTGCTCAACAAATAGAAAATCATATGCTTATGCGGAATTATGATGGTTTTCTTGGGAAAGGTTCGATGAAGGGAAGAAGTGGCTAACAGGATGAGAGTTATCTTTTTAGGTCCTCCAGGAGTTGGAAAAGGGACTCAGGCAGAGTATATTGCCACAAAATTCAGTATCAAAAAACTTTCGACGGGCGATTTGCTGAGGGAAAGCGTTGATGAGCGTACACCGCTTGGGAATGAAGCTAAGCTTTTCATGGAACGTGGGGAGTTAGTTCCAGATAAGGTAGTGATTGGTTTAGTTGAAGAAAAACTCGTCTCTCCGGAATGTCGCAATGGTTTTTTATTAGATGGTTTTCCTCGAACGGTAGCTCAAGGAAATAAGTTGTCATCGTTTTTGGAGGGGATGGGAGAATCCCTTGATCGGGTCGTTTATTTTTCTCTTCCTCAGGCGGACATAATCAAACGAATAAGCGGGAGACGAAGTTGCCCTAAATGTAAGGCCGTCTATCATCTTGAGTCCATACCGCCCAAAAAAGATGGGGTGTGTAATATATGTGGATTGGCCCTTATTCAGCGAAATGATGATAAGCCGGAAACTATTCAATCTCGCTTGGTGGTATATCAAAACCAAACAGAGCCCTTAATCCAATATTATAAGGACAGGGGAATTCTCTCTGAGTTGGATGGGTCAGGGGAAGTTTCTGCTGTTCAGGAGCGATTGGTGGTTCTCCTATCGCAGCCCGGATAGAATGATCATAATAAAAACGCCTGAGGAAATGGAACTCATTGCTTGTGCAGGTAAAATTGTTACCCAATGTCATCAATTGCTGGTTCATGAAGTGAAGCCCGGTATAACCACCTTGGAATTAGATAGACTTACAGAAGAATGCATTCTTGATTTGGGCGGAATTCCGGCATTTAAGGGGTACAGGAATTATCCCAACAGCCTCTGTGCCTCCATTAACGAAGAGGTAGTGCATGGAATACCCTCAAAGCGTGAATTAAAAGAGGGAGATATCATAGGATTGGATGTTGGTGCCATAGTAGAGGGATTTTACGGCGATGGAGCCGTGACGGTTTCAGTTGGCGAGGTGCCTGAAAATATTCAATTATTGATTAACGTCACTCGAGAAGCTTTAGGAAAAGGGCTCGAACAGGCCGTTGTTGGTAATCGCCTTTCGGATGTTTCTTTTGCGATTCAAACTCATGTAGAAAAGCACGGGTACTCGGTTGTGCGTGATTTTGTGGGCCATGGTATTGGGCGTCAGTTACACGAAGAACCTCAGGTGCCAAATTATGGAAGGCCAGGACAAGGGCCACGTTTAAAGCCTGGGATGGCTCTTGCCATAGAACCAATGGTAAATATAGGAGGATCTGCAGTCAAAGTCCTTAAAGATGGATGGACGGCGGTCACTTGCGATAGATCGCTTTCTGCTCACTTTGAACATACGATCGCAATTGAGGCAAATGGTCCGCCTCGCATTTTAACAGGGTGTGTTTCGTTGGAGGCCAAGTAAATTTCCTAATGGGGAAAGAAGACATTATTGAGGTTCAAGGGGCGGTAACTGAAACCTTGCCGAATGCGATGTTTCGGGTTCAGTTAGAAAATGGGCATAAAATATTAGCTCATATTTCTGGGAAGATGCGGATGCATTTTATTAGAATTTTGCCAGGAGATAAGGTGACAGTGGAACTATCTCCATATGACCTGACTCGTGGGCGGATTACCTATCGGTTTAAATAGAGGTTGTTATCGTGAAAGTCAAATCATCAGTAAAATCTATTTGTGTTAAATGTAAGGTCATTCGCCGCAAAGGGGTTGTGAGGGTGCTATGCCCTAACCCCAAACACAAGCAGCGACAAGGCTAGGATCCGATGATGTCTGGGATGGATGGACTAAGCCAATCCCGAGAGAGAGGAAAGTAAGCAATGGCTCGAATCGCAGGTGTAGAATTGCCGGTAGGAAAACGAATTGACGTTGGATTAACCTATATCTTTGGAATTGGTCCGGCCAGTTCACGAGATATATTACGAAAGACAGGTGTGTCTCCTGAAACAAGGGTAAAGGACCTCCAAGAAGATGAGGTGGTCCGATTGCGAGAGGCGATTGACAAGGACTACGAGGTAGAGGGTGACCTTAGGAAAGAGGTCACGATGAGTATTAAGCGTTTGATGGATATTGGAACCTACCGGGGGTTACGACATCGGAAGGGTCTGCCTGTGAGAGGGCAAAGGACGAAAACGAATTCCCGAACGAGAAAAGGCCGACGTGGAGCGATTGGCGGAAAAGTCAGGAAATAAGCAGGGGAAAGGGATCTTTCATGAGTGTTAAAAAGGGAAAAAAGAAGGAACGGAAAGTCATACAAGTTGGGATCGTGCATATCATGGCTTCTTTTAATAATACCATCGTGACGATTACAGATATGACCGGTGGGGCTGTAACCTGGGCCAGCGCCGGAAGCCAGGGATTTAAGGGGTCAAGGAAGAGTACCCCTTTTGCTGCTACGCGTGCAGGTGAAGTGGCTGCAAAAAAGGCAATGGAGTTTGGCCTTCGACAAGTGGATGTCTATGTGAATGGACCTGGATCTGGACGAGAAGCCGCCGTGAGAGCACTTCAATCCGCTGGCTTGCGAGTCAATCTTATTCGGGATGTGACGCCGATTCCCCATAATGGGTGTCGTCCTCCAAAGCGAAGACGAGTGTAATTTCTGAGAGAGGCTTTTGTAGATTATCGGTTTTTTGTGAACTGGAGATAGGGGGAGAAAGTCCATGGCCAAATATACTGGTCCTGTATGTCGGTTGTGTCGGCGTGAAGGAGTGAAGTTATTTTTAAAAGGAACCAGGTGTATGACTGAGAAATGCGCAATTGAGCGTCGAAGTTATCCACCTGGACAGCATGGACAGTCACGCCGAGGACGACAGACGGAATACGGCACTCAGCTTAGGGAAAAACAAAAGCTTCGGCGTGTGTACGGTATGCAGGAACGACAGTTTCTCAATACCTACCACCGGGCGGTCCGCCGCAAGGGAATTACGGGGGAACATTTGTTGAGCCTGCTTGAACGGAGACTTGATAATGTTGTGTATCGCTTAGGTTTTGCCGCATCACGTGGCCAAGCCAGGCAGTTGGTGAATCACGGTCACTTGATGTTGAATGGACGAAAAGTCACAATTGCTTCCGTGACGGTAAACGTGGGGGATATTATCGAAATCAAGGAAAAGAGTCGTCAACTTGTCCCGGTCCAAGCCGCACTGGAAATAACTGGTGGCCGAGGAGTGCCGAATTGGTTAGAGATTGAACGAAATTTATTTAAGGGTACCGTCCAAGCCATTCCCACTAAGCAGGACATTGATGTATTGGTCAATGAACAAATTGTAGTGGAGTTGTATTCTCGGTAGATGAGCTCTATGACTCTGCCGAACCTACAAGCGGATATTGCGAATGGATCATTTACATGGCCTTGGGATCAAGAAAGGGAGACGCGATCCTTATGATTAATAGCATGAAGGATTTCCAAATACCCACGAAGCTGGAATTGGAAAAAGACACTGCTTCACCTACTTATGGCAAGTTTACCGCTGAGCCATTTGAGCGTGGCTTTGGAACCACCATGGGAAATTCCCTCAGGCGGGTCTTGCTCTCTTCGCTTCCTGGAGCGGCTGTCACCTCTGTGAAAATTGAGGGGGTATATCATGAATTTTCCACCATTCCCGGGGTGACCGAGGATGTCACGATTCTCATTTTGAACATTAAGGCATTACGATTACGGTTACATTCTGATAAGGCTAAGGCCATACGTCTGAAAAAGAAGGGGCCTGGCGAAGTGTTAGCAGCAGATTTGTCGGTGGACCCCGATGTGGTAATTTTGAATCCAGAATTTCATATTGCCACTTTAGATAAAGATGCGGTGTTAAATATCGAACTCATTGTGAAGCCAGGACGTGGGTATGTTCCCGCCGAACGGAATAAAGAAGAAGGATTACCAATAGGAGTCATTCCGGTAGACTCAGTCTTCTCTCCTATCAAACGGGTTAATTTTAGTGTGGAAAGTGCGCGGGTTGGTCGGATTACCGATTACGATAAACTGATTCTGGAAGTGTGGACTGATGGAAGCATATCTCCACAGGAAGCTGTCACCTCCGCTGCAGGAATTCTTCGCGACCATCTAGATATTTGTTTGCCATCTGAAGAGAGGGGCGAGCCAGTTCAAGAAGAGGGTGGAGATGAGAGCAAGATGTTGATTAATCAACATTTGTTTAGGAGTGTGAATGAATTGGAGCTCTCGGTTCGTGCCGCGAATTGCTTAAAAAATGCTAATATTAAATCTATAGGTGATTTGGTTCAAAAAAGCGAAAATGAAATGCTGAAGACCAAAAACTTTGGAAAAAAATCATTAAATGAAATCAAAGAGGTCTTGGCCGAAATGGGGTTGGCATTAGGAACCAAAGTGAGTGAAGTAACAGAATCCCATACCTGAACTTTTTTCAAAGGACGTGTATTGTGCGTCATCGAAAACGCGGAAGACAATTAGGGCGAAACAGCAAACATCGTTTGGCTTTATTTAGAAATTTGGTGACATCTCTTATGGAGCATGAGCGGATTGAAACCACGGAGGCCAAAGCGAAGGAACTGCGTGGTATCACTGATAGGCTGATTACGCTTGGGAAGCAAGGAACCCTGCAAGCCAGACGGGGGGCCTTGCGTATGTTACGGACCAAGCAAACGGTTCAGAAACTTTTTGATGATGTGGCCAAACGTTTTCCTGAGCGGAACGGTGGCTATACGAGAATTATTAAAACTCGCCAACGCCCTGGTGATGCTGCCAAACTGGTGGCCATTGAATTGGTCGAAAAAGGAAATGAATCCGAGAATGTAATAGCTCCTTCTCCAGCTAGTTAGGAATGTACAAGACTCAGTCTATGAGAATTCTATTTCTCACTGCTCGCGTTTCTCCAACATAGTTTTTTCCCTCCTTCTTCAATATTTCGCAGGGTTAAGGTCTTTTATTTACTTGACCTGGACCCTGTGCTATTCTTTTTTATGGGTTTTTTACCCTAAGGGTAGGTTGTGGCCTGAACAAAAATAAATGCAATATTATGGTACGAGGTCTCTTTTAACTCTCCTTGTTTTAGGCATGACGGTGTTTATCGGATATCGTGTGGTGAATCATATGCAAACACGAAGCCAGGGAACAACTTCCGTGACAATAGAGGAACAGCAAGGAGCTGATGCTTGGATTCAGGGGTTTACTTATCGCCAAACCCGATCTGGATCCACAAAATGGGTCGTGAATGCGAATCAGGCCAAGGTGTTTGATAAAGAGCATGTAGCCAAGTTGCAGACGGTGCAAGTCCGGCTTTTCGATGGGGAATTTCAGAATGAGCAATTGCAAATTACCGCTGAAGAAGGTGTAATGAATACCTCCAGCAATGATTTTGAGTTAGTGAGCAAAAACGAGAAAACCGTGATGACCTTTGAGTCTGGTTATCAAGTTTTTTCAGATAGACTGACCTGGAACGAACAAGCACGACAGATTCACACCACGGATCAAGTGACGATCAAGGGTGATGGTTTAATCATCACCGGAACAGGGTTAGAGGGAGACGTGGATAAAAATGAATTCCATTTGCTTAAGAATGTTCGTGCTGAGGTGGTGTCGCCATAAGATTTTCATCGCTGATCTCATTTGGTTGGTTGATATTTGGGGTAATTTTGGTTCTGGCCCCAATTGTAGGAAGTGGAGAAGAACCGAAAACATCTACGGTCATTACTTCCAATACGATGACGGCCAGTAGCGAAAAAAACCAAGCCATCTTTCAAGGATCAGTCAAAATGGTCCAAGGCGAATTGGTGGTATATTCTGATGTAATGATCGTGTATTTCAAAGAAAAGCCCCGTTCAGGTCATTCTTCTACCCCTGATTCAGGAACCAAACCAGAATCGGGGAAAGAAATTAATTATATTGAAGCGAAGGGGCAGGTTAGAATTGAAAAAGGGGAGAGTCGAGCTACCAGTCAACATGCTTTGTATTACAAAGCAGAGGAAAAGGTTATCTTGACGGGATCTCCCGTAGCCTGGCAGACCGGGACCAGAATTAGTGGTCCCAAGATGACCATGTTTTTAAAAGAAAACCGGAGTGTGGTGGAAGGTGGAACCCGGGTAATTATTGAAGAATCCGAGCAAAATTAGAAATTGCCAGTGTCAAATCGGATTCCCCTAGTCCTTCATGGTATTCATGAGGCTCCACCACAAATGCCTTGGGATAGTGACTGAGATAAAGTGGGCCAATCAAATCATGGTTTGATCGAACATGTGAGGTCTGATGGTTGTTCATCAGGTTGAGCCAAAGTTTCCTCTAAGATCAATGACAGTAGGATTGAATTAAGGAATTCTAATGCCTGAAGCACGGGCGCAATCTCTTCATAAGATTTTCGCCAAGGATTTAAAGAAGAGTTATAAAGGTCGCCAAGTCGTTAGGGGCGTCAGCTTGGAATTGCTGGGAGGAGAAGTTGTTGGTCTTCTCGGGCCAAATGGTGCTGGTAAGACTACGATATTCGATATGGTGGTAGGGCTCTGTCAACCGGATCATGGGGAAATATTTCTCAACAACGATGAGATTACCACTCTGCCCATGTACAAGCGTGCAAGGCGAGGAATAGGATATTTGCCACAAGAAGCTTCTATTTTTCGGCGGCTTTCCGTTGAGGATAATGTGTTAGCCGTCTTAGAGACATTAGATCTCCCCACGTCTACCCGAAAAGCCAGATTAGATGAATTGTTAGAGGAACTGGATCTGACTCGGCTTCGTACGCATGGTTCCTATACCCTATCAGGTGGAGAGCGTCGACGTTTGGAGATTACACGGGCGTTAGCCACGAACCCAAAATTCTTACTCCTTGATGAGCCTTTTGCCGGGATTGATCCGATTGCCGTGGGAGATATTCAAGATATTTTGACGAGTTTAAAAAAGAAAAACATCGGCATTCTGATTACAGACCACAATGTCCAAGACACCCTTTCCATTACCGACCGAGCCTATATAATAAGCGAAGGAACGATTTTAGAAAGTGGTCCACCTGATGTCATTGTGAACAGTCCAAAAGCCAGGGCCGTCTACCTGGGCGAACGCTTTAAAATGTTCCAATAAAGGGGAAGTGGGTTTCTGCAATGGATCTTCGGTTAGACCTTCGGCTATCTCAAAAGTTGGTGATGACTCCCCAGCTGCAACAAGCGATTAAGCTGTTGCAACTCTCTCGCTTAGAACTTCAGCAAGTGTTAGCTCAACACTTAGTAGAAAATCCACTCTTAGAAGATTTGGCGCTGGAAGCCCAGGATGAAGAGGCTTCAGTGGGAGAAGAACACTCGGAGCAGGTGAAAGAGCCTGATGCCGAAAGTGAGTCTTCAGGTGAGGCCACAGAAGTTCAACCAACCGTCAAGGAAAGTGAGCCGTTGTCCTCCGAAGAGTGGGACAATATCTTAGGGAATGACTGGCGGCCTGCTCAACGGGATGAAGTCTATTCGGGAGATGAAGAATTCCCTTCATATGAACAAACCCTCACCAAACCGACTTCTCTTGAAGAGCATCTAGATTGGCAACTTCGGCTCTCCTCCCTTACAGGGGATGACCGAGACATCGGCAAATTGATTATTGGGAATTTGGACGAAGACGGGTATATGCGTGTGCCTCTTCCGGAGCTAGCTGAAGACGCCAAATGTTCTGTTGAACATGTTGAGGCGGTGCTACGTCAGATTCAGCAGTTTGATCCTCCAGGGGTTGCGGCTCAGGATTTAGCAGAATGTTTATTGATCCAACTAGACCATCTGCAACATGATGAGCCTGAATTAACCTCTCATTTAGAAGCTGCGGTGCCCATGAGTGTGGTGGCCGCCATCCTGAAAGATCATTTAGTTGATCTTCAGAAAAAACGGTATCAGTCTGTAGCCAAAACATTGGGCGTGACTCTGGATGAAGTCTATGAGGCCGTTCGGGTGATAGAGAGTCTAGAACCGAAGCCAGGTCGCCCCTACTTTTCGGATAGTAACTCGATTATTATTCCGGATGTCTACGTCGTGAAGTACGAAGGAGAGTGGGTCGTGCTGTTGAATGATGATGGTCTCCCGCGATTGAGAATCAGTCCGTATTATCGGCGACTCCTTTCCCACTCAGGAGAAGATGCGGGGAACACGAAAAACTATCTAGAGGAAAAATTGAAGGGCGCACAATGGATTATTCGGAGTATTGATCAGCGGAACAAGACGATTGTAAAAGTCGTCAAAAGCCTGGTGAAGTTTCAAGAAGCTTTTTTGGAAAAAGGCATTCAGTATCTTCGGCCATTAGTTTTGAAGCAGGTGGCCGAAGATGTGGGTATGCATGAGTCAACAATTAGCCGGGTGACGACCAATAAATATTTGCATTGTCCTCAAGGCATTCTTGAATTGAAATTCTTTTTTAATGCAGGGATTCAGCGGGCTGACAATCGCGGAGAGGATATGTCCTCCGTGACTGTTCGCGAGATGATTCGGGAGATGGTGGCACAAGAAGAAGCGGCCAATCCCTTGAAAGATCAGGAGATCGTTTCCAGACTTCGTCATAAAAATATCTTGATTGCCCGTCGAACTGTAGCTAAATATCGGGCTGAATTGCATATTGCTTCTGCCAGCCAACGAAAGCGAATTCCCACATAATTTTTAGCAGCGGACTTCAGGTTGCCTGGAGTGCTCAGACTCTATTGTGAATGATGGAGACAATCGACGGTATTAAGTGTCTGGCTCCTGTTGATCTGGTTGAATAATGAGTAAGTCAATTCCCGACGATTGTGGAAGTGTCATGATGCCGAGTGAGTCGCCCCAAGCTTCTCAGAAAAATGATCCGTTGCCTCTTCAACTGATGATGGTGACGGGGACATCGGGATCTGGCAAGACCCAAGCTTTGAAGTGTTTGGAAGATTTAGGCTTTTTTTGTGTGGATAATCTTCCCCCGGCCTTATTTCAAAAATTCACAGAATTGTGTATGCAACCAGACAAAGATGTGAAGAAGGTGGCACTGGGGATTGATATTCGTGAACGGGCTTTTTTTGAAGATTTACTGAGTAATCTCGAAGCCTTGCAAAGTGATGGCTGTCACGTTGAATTGCTCTTTTTAGAGGCACATGATGATATCTTAGTCAGGCGTTTCTCCGAATCGCGGCGTCCGCATCCCTTACTCCCACACCGGCCGATTATTGAGGGCATTCAGTTAGAGCGTGAACGGCTACAAAGCCTTCGAGCCCGAGCCCATCGCGTGTTGGATACGTCAGAATTTTCCGTCCACGACCTCAAAGCCTGGATCATTAAACATTATCGAGAGCGGGGTGAAGGACAAGTCCTGAAAATTAGTCTCATGAGTTTTGGCTATAAATTTGGGGTGCCCTTCGATGTGGACATGGTGTTTGATGTGCGATTTCTTCGCAATCCTCATTTCGTGCCGGATCTTCAGCCGTTAACGGGGGAACACGCCGATATACAACGCTTTGTCCTAGACACCAGAGAGGCTAAAGTTTTTCTCGAGCATATGAAGGAATTGTTTGCTTTTTTGTTGCCATTGTTCGAAAGGGAACAGCGAAGTTATGTCACCATTGCTTTCGGGTGTACGGGCGGGCGCCATCGTTCGGTTGCGATCGTTCTATGCATGCAAGATACTTTGAAAACATTGGGCTATGACGTCACGATACACCATCGAGAAATATCAAAAGAGGGGATTTCAAGCTGATTTCCCTTCCTCCTTGAGTAGACTTTTCGTCAGAATTAGTTCCCACATTCCAGAATTTTCTGCTTCTAAAGCCCATTCTTATTGTCGCGGTCTTTTTCTCAATCGACGGCTTGGACCTCTCACTCAGCATGCCTGGCAAGCTATGATGAGTGTCTCCAAGTGTAACGATTAACCGAATCTAGGTAAAAACACGGCATCATATTTGGGGATGGCATTTACAGAGAGAACCCAGATACAACCTCAATTGAGGTCAAGGGACATTTGGCGATTATCGTTGGACTGAAAAAGATGAACACAATCTGGAGAGGCATAGCAGAAAGGGTCAGGGGGTATACGTGGAAAAACCAGAATGTGACAGGCGTGGATGTGGGGTCTCGATTGTTGAAGGCAGTGACACTACAGCCGGGACATGGCTGTCCTATGTTACAGGGTGTTGTGATTGAAGCCCTTGGCTCTAGATCTAATCTCGATTCCCAATCTGACCTTGAGCAGGACCGACATCTCGTCCAAGTTCTTCGAACACAGTTATCCCCTTCTCCTCATACTGTGGGGATTACGGTTTCGAGTCCTCACGTGTTGTTGAAAAGACTGACGTTTCCTAATATGTCGGAAAATGATCTTCGAGAACACCTGGCTTTGGAGCTTGACCGGTATATTCCTCTTGATGTTCAAGGTGCCGTGTGGGATGTGTATCGGCACAAAGTCTCAGGAGCCTTGGGCAATGAAAAGGATCAAGCTGTTCTGGTTGTGGCGAAAAAAGAATTCATTGAGGAACGAATGCGACAATTTGAACAGCAAGGGATGAGCGTCGGTTTTGTCGATGTGGATGCTTTTTCACTCGTGAATATGGTTGCCTATAACTATGGCCACGAAGGTACGTGGCTGATCGTTCATCTTGGACCAACCGGCATCCTTTCGGTGGTGATGGAAGAAGGTCATCCTATGCATATGCACCAAGTATCCTACGAGGCCGATTGGTATGGGGACTTGCTTGACGGGGTGCTATCGCCTTCTGAAACGTTTGGTAATGGCTATAAAATAGGAGCCTCGGAATCTTTACTTCTCGAGCAATTTTTCAAAGAGACGATCGAGCAGGTCATTGAAACTGTCAAGGATGTTTCAGAAATAACTGACAAGGACGTGGTGCGGGGCGTGTTCCTGTCAGGGGGGTATTCGGTGCTGGAAGGACTTCAATCGAGACTCGCTGATTCATTGGACGTGTCCGTAACCCCGGTTAACCCCTTCAAAAAGATCGCGGTCCCTCAGAACATGCAACAGGATTGTCGATTTCAGAAAGCCTTGCCGTTATTTGGTGTTGCCGTTGGAGCGGCATTGCGTGGGGTAATCCCTCATGATTGAAATTAATTTAGCCCGCCAACTTCAGCGTCAAGTGAGTCCTCATGAGTCTTCCTGGCTGGTTTGTTGGTTGGTGGGTGTGGTGGTCTTCATGGGTTTTGGAGTGGCGAGTTGGTGGTGGACGAAATCTTTGCAAGAGCAGGTTGATGCCTTGCTTCAAGAAAAGATAGTCAAAATGCAGGCTCTAGTTCGGATAAAGGAAAGACTCCATAATGTGGAAAGTTATAATGAGCAAAAAGCCCTTCTTATGACTTCCGTTGAGCGGCTCAGTGACCAGGAGAAAGAAAAGGCTTGGCCGGTTGCATTGCTGGATGGGGTCAGTCGAAATGTCGGAGAGCTTGATATCTGGTTAGAGCGGGTACAACTGGAATCACGAGTGGTGGAATTGCACGGACAATCGTTGGCCCTAGAAGATATCGGAAAATTTATGGAGGCGTTAGAGAATGATCGGATCATCATGAGTCTGCCTGTGGTGGAAATTCTCGATCGCCCAGGAGGAGAAGTAGAAGCCTTTTCCTTTTTGATTCGTTTTGTATGGGATCAACAGGTGACCACATGATGGCGCAGTGGAAGACACTATCGATCTGGCATCGATTCGGTCTCCTGGTGGGAGTGATGCTTGTCTGTCTGTTGGGTATCCACCTCGTGATGTGGCAGGCAATGAGTCACTCGCTCGAGGAGTTACAACAAGAAGTTGCTCGTCTAGATCAGGAGGGCCAAAGGCTCCTCCAGAAAACAGACTCTCTGAAAGCCATCGAAAGAGACATCAGCGCCTTACGTGAAAATTTGGCCGCTCGAGTTCAACAATTTCCTGAACATATTGAATCAAAAGCCTTTCGAAGGGATGTCATGGGAATTGCGAAGCGAAGGAGTGTGACGGTTCGGGTGTGGAAGCCTGAAGGTCCTTTGACGGGGCTCCGGCATTCTGAAGCTTCGATTCCGATTGCCGTGAGAGTAGAAGGGAATTTCCAAGGGACCGTTCAATTTTTGGATGACTTGCGCCAGCTTGCCTGGGTTGAAAGTATTCCTTCCATTGTCATGGCCGGAAGGCCAGAGAACGAAGATTCATCTCTCCTCATCACGAATCTGGTGATGCACGGGTTAACCCCCTTAGGTATTGAACATGTCCAGAAGCTGCTTAAAACATAATCGAGCCGATCCATGTCTGGCGGGCTTGCGAGATCACGGTGTCATTTCCATGTGGGGTACGGCCTCCACGATGGCTGCATACTTGAGAGGGTTCGCGAGCTATTCGGTCTGTGTTTGGGGTGTGCTAATTTTTATTGGGTTAATGGGAGAGGCTGCCGCGGAAGGAACTTCCCCATCGCCTTCTCATCCAAGCAGGCTAGTAAGAACCAGCGTAGCTCAGGACAATGCCCGACACACTGACGTGAATCGTCGAGACCCTTTCAAACGGATACCTAAGCGCGTGCCAACTCCCAAGGTTTCGACCCAATCGCATCCGGAACCGAAAATTGTTCCCCGGGCAGAAAATCCAGGCTGGAGACTTCTCGGGGTGATGCATGGCCAAGGTGGCCACCAGGCGGTTATTCAAGTATCTCCAGCGGAGCGAGTTCTGGTACAACCGGGGGCTGAACTTGCTCGATCAGGATGGACGATTAAGACCATCAGTGAGGAGGAGGTGCTACTTGAGCACCTCTCTTCAGCCTCCTCAGTGAGGGGGGGGTCCTCGCCAAGAACCTTCATTCTCTCCTTCCCTACCATTCAATAATCACCTTGAATATTTTGGTTGAGAAAGCCTGAAAAAACCTTCATAATCCATACTCTCGAAGTCTAGGTGAGGACTCGTTGACCTGTGTGCGCGTGTCGAGAGCGGGTTGTCGAGCATTCAACAATAGCCGTCTCCCAAGCTCGCAGCTACATGTTTTGTAAGTATGGGAATGGCTAAGAGGGAACATGCCGCTGGCATGAGTGTTTAATCCGGCCAAAAGGAATAATATGTTGAGATATTTAAATGCGGGGGAATCTCATGGGAGAGGTCTCATGGCGGTGGTGGAAGGGGTTCCGTCCGGTTTGCCGGTCACGGCCGAAGAGATTAATGTCGATTTGATCCGCCGGCAAGGCGGATATGGTCGTGGCGGCCGGATGCGCATTGAAAAAGACCGGATTGAATTTATTTGTGGAGTTCGAAAAGGGAAAACTTTGGGAAATCCCTTAGGGCTGTTGATCTGGAATAAAGATTGGGAAAACTGGAAAGACATCATGGCGTCCGAACCTGGTCCCCCCTCTACCGAACGCGTGGTGACTCGTCCACGACCGGGCCATGCAGATTTGGTTGGAGCCATCAAATATGGCCATCGGGATATCCGCAACGTGCTGGAAAAGGCCAGTGCCAGGGAAACAGCCATCAGAGTGGCCATTGGTGGGGTGGCGAAGTCGTTGCTCGCCCAGTTTGACATGCGGGTGGTTAGTTATACCATGGACATTGGAGGAGTTGCGGCCCCCAGCCCGAATGACCCCTTGATGGCGTATGAACATGCAGAACAATCTGAGGTACGATGCCATGACCCTGAGACGGCAAAAAAAATGGTTGAACAGATTCGGGCAGCCAAGCATAAAGGGGACTCCTTGGGCGGCATTTTTGAAGTTGTGGTCACGAACGTTCCGATCGGGCTGGGAACCTATGCTCAATGGGATCGGCGACTGAGTGCTCGCTTGGCATTTGCTGCGATGAGTATTCAAGCGATGAAGGGGGTCGAAATTGGAATGGGCTTTGAGTCAGCCCGCCGTTTTGGCTCTGAAGTGCACGACGATATTTATTTTGACAAAGCCACAGGACAATTTATCAGAAAGTCGAACAATGCTGGAGGGTTAGAAGGCGGCATTACCAATGGGCAACCGATTGTCCTGCGAGTGGCCATGAAACCCATCGCGACTCTCTATACTCCCAAAGACAGTGTGGATATTGAAACGAAAGAACCGTTTGAAGCCACCGTGGAGCGTTCAGATATTTGTACTGTTCCGGCAGCCGGCGTCGTCGGAGAAGCGGTGATTGCGTATGAAATGGCCAACGCCCTGATTGAAAAATTTGGTGGAGATACGTTGGATGAAATGAAACGAAACTTCGAGGCCTATCAAGAATATGTCCGTACGTTTTAGACATCTTGACCTAAGCTCTTTTCGAGGCAGATTTCTTTTGCTTCATGTATTGAGACCGTTTTGTGGTGACCCCCGCTAGATGAAGACCTCTGGATCCTCGAATCACGTTCCGGTTTCTTTAGGAGATCGGAGCTATCAAGTCCTTATCCAACCCGGTATTCTGCCTCAGATTGGCCGTGTGTTTCACGATATTGGATTATCCGGGCGAGTCGGCATTGTGACCAATCCAGTCGTCAATGAGCTCTACGGGCGGGTGGTGCTCCGAGCCTTAAAACAGGCCGGCTTTTCTCCATTTCTTGTGATAATTCCTGATGGAGAACAAGCCAAATCCATGCACTGGCTGTCAAAAATATTGGATGCACTGGTGACCCAGCGACTTGAACGCCAGGATGTGGTGTTGGCGTTAGGCGGGGGGGTCGTGGGAGATGTGGCAGGGTTTGCGGCTTCTGTCTACCTGCGCGGTGTTCCATTTGTCCAAGTGCCGACGACATTGGTAGCGCAGGTGGACTCCAGTGTGGGTGGAAAAACCGGGGTCAACCATCCAATAGGGAAAAATTTAATCGGCGCGTTTTATCAGCCACGTGTCGTCGTCATTGATCCGCAGGCGTTGCAAACCCTTCCAAAGCGTGAATGGATAGCAGGGTTAGCTGAAGTGATTAAGTACGGCATGATTGCCGATCAGAAGTTTTTTGAATATTTAGAACAGCACGTTGATGGCTTACGAGAGCAAGCAGAGGACGTCATCCCTACAGTGATCCGGCGATGTTGTGAAATTAAAGCCGAGGTGGTGGGTGGAGATGAACGAGAATCGGGACGCCGGCGCATTCTGAATTATGGGCATACTGTAGGCCATGCACTGGAAACCTGGGGTCGCTATAGAACCTGGATTCATGGCGAAGCGGTGGGAATTGGCATGGTGCAGGAAGCCGCGATCGCACAGTTTTTAGGGATGTGTGATAAGGAAATTGTGGAACGACAACGTGACCTGATTCAGGATGTCGGGTTGCCCATTGCCATGCCCTCGATGACATTTATGGATCTCTGGGGGGCCATGCAACACGACAAAAAGGTCGTGAAGGGTCAAGTCAATTGCGTGGTACCCACCACAATCGGTGAGGTCAAGGTCGTTCCCCTGGTTCGACAACGTATTCGTCAATGGTTCACTGCCAGCCAGCCCTCACGTGTGAAACGATTGAAGCACGCTCCACAGGCATTGAGCCGTCCACGTCTATCCAAGAAAAAATAACATGGCTCAGGCCCGTCCTTCGACCATGGAAGATCTGAAGCACCTTGTTCGGGAACGGACCCGTGAGGTGCAGATTCTTCACCGAATCAGCGAATCCATTAGTAGTACGTTGGAGCTGGAAACGGTATTAAAGCAAATTGTGGAGGTGGTCGTTGAAGTGACGAAGGGGGATGCCTGCCTGTTGTATTTGATCTCTGAAACAACAGACGAGCTTATTCTGCGTGCCTCGAAAAATCCTCATCCCCGGCTCATCGGCCGGATATCCATCGGATTGGGAGAAGGGATTACCGGGTGGGTGGCGCGGGAAAAAGTCCCCGTGGTGATTCCTCGCAATGCCAGTGATGACGCCAGATTTAAGTTTTTTCATCGCCTGCCGGAAGATCGCTACCAGGCGTTTGTGTCAGTCCCGATTACGAGTAAAGGGAAAATGGTCGGAGTCATCAATGTGCAGCATAAGCGGCCCAAGCGGTATGCTGAAGAGACGTTGGCCCTCTTACTGACTATTGCCAATCAAGTCGGCGGAGCCATTGCCAATGCCAGACTGTACGATGATATGCGGCAAAAAGCGCGTCGACTTGAAACCCTTTCCCAAGTGTCGGAAACGGTGGCTTCTAATCGACTGATAGAGGATGTGCTGCAATTAATTGTGACGATGACGGCTCAGTTAATGAATTCAAAGATTTGCTCGATCATGCTGGTTGACCAAGCTTCGGGGGAACTTCGTATTGCTGCCACCCAAAGCCTGAGCGATGCGTACCGGCGGAAGCCGCCGTTGAAGGTTGGGCAGAGCATGAGCGGGCGCGCTGTGCAGGATCATCATCCGGTGTATGTCCCGGATGTGAAGGCAGAAGACGGATATTTTTATCGGGATTTGGCGAAACAGGAAGGATTGCATTCCTTGTTGTCCATCCCCATGCTCATGAAAGAAAACCCGATTGGGGTGATTAATGTGTACACCTCCAGTTATCATGCATTTTCAGATGAAGAGGTCACCACGCTTCAAGCCATTGCCAATCAATCCGCCGTCGCCATTGAGCACACCCGGCTTATGGAAAAGTCGTTTGAAATGCAAGAGGCCCTTGAAGTGCGAAAATTGGTCGAGCGCGCCAAAGGGTTTTTAATGGCGTCCAAGGGGTTGTCAGAGCCTGAGGCGTTTCGTCTTATGCAACGACAGAGCATGAATCTTCGAAAATCCATGAGGGAAATTGCGGATGCGATTATTCTCGCGGAGGAACTGCAACGAGCGACTCAATAAGAATCTCTACTGGGATTCATGAAGAAAACGGGAATTTAAGGAGGGATGATTTGAACGGGTCCTTGATCGCTTGTATAATCTTCTGAAGGGTGACAACGACGTCTTCTCCAACATGTTAGCTCAAAGGACAAGGGCGTCCTCGGTTCCACTGGGACAGAGGACGTTTTTTTTAACATGATTCTTCGGTTGGCGATGGTGCAGATGAATGCGGTGGTTGGTGACCTTGAAGGGAATACGCACGCCATTTGTCGGTGGATTCGCGAAGCGAAGAAAGCGAAAGCGGATGTGGTCGTCTTCCCGGAATTGGCCGTGTGTGGGTATCCTCCAGAAGATCTTCTCCTCATGCCGAAGTTTCTATTCGATATCAGTCGGATGCGGGACCGTATTGCCAAAGTCACGACGGGGATTATGGCAGTGGTGGGAAGTGTGATCGAACCTGATCGTCCCGCTCAACATCCCATCCGGGACCCGGTGCCTGATGCAAGGAAACCCTTGAATGCTGCGTGGATCTTGGCAGATGGCCACATGAAAAGATCCTATGCCAAATGCAAGCTTCCCAACTATGGGGTGTTTGACGAAGAACGGTATTTTCAACCGGGACGGACCAGCCAGGTTTACTGCCTGGGATCGTTACGAATCGGAATCAATATTTGTGAAGACATGTGGTTTGCTGATGGTCCAGCCAGCCGGCAAGCCACGCTTGGCGGGGCTCAGTTGATTCTCAACATCAATGCCTCCCCCTATCACGTTGGAAAAACGCAAAGTCGAGAACGCATGTTAGCGGCTCGAGCGAAAGCTCATGACGTGATGGTCAGTTATACCAATATGGTCGGGGGGCAGGATGAATTGGTCTTTGATGGGAATAGTCTCCTCATGGATTCCACCGGTCTGGTGCTCGCGAGAGCAAAAGCCTTTGAGGAAGATCTCTTGCTCACTGACCTCCAGATTCCGTCAGTCCGAAAGCGGACATCTAAAGAGCTTGGAAGAGCATCTGGAGTTGATGGCGATGATGTTCGGATTCCGATGATCCGCATGGGGTGGACACCGACGTGGCCGAAAGCTAGGGCTCCTGGTGTCATAAGGCTCACACCGGCAATCGGGGAGTTAGAGGAAATATACCGGGCATTAGTGGTGGGAGTAGGGGATTATGTGAGGAAGAATGCCTTCTCGAAGGTGCTCATCGGGATCAGCGGAGGCATTGATTCAGCGTTGACAGCAGTGATTGCCCGAGATGCCTTAGGCGCGTCCAATGTGAAGGGTGTGATGATGCCCTCTCCTTATACCTCTGAGGAAAGTCGAGCCGATGCTCGCCAGTTAGGAAAAAATCTAGGAATCGACTTGCGTCATATTTCGATGACAGGCGTGTTCAAGGCTTTTCTTCGGCTATTGCGCAAGTCCTTCCAGGGATGTCAGCCTGATACGACGGAAGAAAACCTGCAAGCCCGTATTCGAGGCACACTCCTGATGGCCCTCTCCAATAAGTTCGGATATTTAGTGCTGACAACGGGCAATAAAAGCGAAATGAGTGTGGGCTATGCCACGCTGTATGGGGATATGGCTGGTGGGTTTGCTGTCATCAAAGACGTTCCCAAAACGAAGGTGTATCAGCTTTCTCGATGGCGAAGTGAGTACAGAGGCTCTGATTTTGATCGAGTGATCATTCCTGAGAGAATTCAGGTGCGTGCCCCGTCGGCTGAGTTGAAGCCCGATCAGACGGATCAGGACACCCTCCCCCCATATCCGGTGTTAGATGCGATCTTACAAGCCTATGTCGAGGACAATGAGTCAATGAGCAGGATTGTGAAGATGGGCTATGATGCTCATGTTGTACGTAACGTCATGGCTATGGTGGACCGCAGCGAATACAAGCGTCGGCAAGCGCCAGTGGGCATTAAAATTACTTCGAGAGCGTTAGGAAAAGACCGGCGGATGCCGATTACGAACCGATATTTTTCGGGAGGGTAACCTGAATGTGTGACATGATCAGTGTTGCAGGGAGTCCCCTTTGATGAGCGAAGACCCTTCTTTGACCCCTACCAGTTTGACAGACCACAAGGCCTCCTCCCTGGGGCTTCACGTTCTCCAGGAACAACGGGAGATTCTTCGACAACGATTAATTGAAGGGGCGACCGGGAGTGAGATTACGCAGGCCTTTTCAGATTTCATGGACGCCTTACTGATCGCGCGGTTTCGGGAAGTCATTCAGCAAGGCAATGCAGGTGTACGTGCTGGCTGGCAGCAATGTTGTTTGGTGGCCATGGGGGGATATGGGCGGCGGGAATTAGCGCCGTATTCCGATATCGATGTCATGATTCTCACTCAGGGCAATCAAGGGGAAGTTGCTGAGGCACTTTCTGCCGGAGTCTTTCACCGACTTTGGGATCTGGGGTTTCAAGTTGGGCATAGTGTCCGGTCTCTCGCGGAATGTCTGACAATTGCGGAGGCCGACCTGGCTGCCTGCACCTCACTGATGGAATCGCGATTTCTTATTGGCAGCGCTCCAGTGTTTCAAGAATTTCAGCGAAAATTCCAACGTCGGATCATCAAAAAACGGGCGCAACGGTTTATTCTGGATAAAATCGAAGAACGCGAGCGAGAGTATGCCAAATTTGGTGAGACCGTCTTTATGCTTGAACCGAATATTAAAAAAAGTAAGGGTGGGCTTCGGGATGTGCATCTGCTGCAATGGGTTGGTCACGCTCGGTATGAGGCGGGGACGATTCAGGAACTCTCGAATCGGGGCATAATTGCCATTCAGGATTATCAAGTGTTGCAGGAAGCACAGGAATTTCTCTGGCGGGTTCGGTGTTTCTTACATTTTGAAGCGGGACGGGCTCAGGATATTCTCACGTTTGACGATCAGGTCCGGCTCTCTGCGCAATGGGGATTTGTGGATCATCCCCATTTATTGGCCGTTGAGCAATTTATGCAAGTGTATTTCCGTCATACGACGGGGCTGTTTGACCGTGGGCGGCGGTTTCTCGATCAAGCCAGGGAAGGAACCTGGTTGGACCGGGTTCGACGATGGTGGCCTCCACCCGTGATTGAGGGGCATTTCCGTATTCTAGAAAATCGGCTGACTATTCAATCGGATAAATTACTCGAGGTCCTGGAAAGCCCCATGTTGCTTCTCAGGTTGTTTGTGGTCTCTCATCGTCAAGCGGTCCTCATCGATTCGCGCATTCTCAATGAATTATCTCAGTACATGGGAACCATACCCAATGAGCGCTTTCATACCGAACAGGTGAGTGGGCTTTTTCGACACATTCTGTCAAGCCCTGGGCGGATGGCTCAAACCCTTGAGGCCATGCACCAGGCCAGCCTGCTGGAAAAGTTGGTACCGGCTTTTTCCAGAGTACGAGGTCTCATGCAGTTCAATCAATACCATAAATACACCGTCGATGAGCACAGCCTGCTTGCGGTGAGGGAAGCGGAGCGTCTGCAGGATCATCCAGGGATGATAGGAGAGGTCTACCGGAACATCGCTGACAAAGACCTCTTGCATCTGGCCCTGTTGCTGCATGATTTAGGCAAGGGGCGTCCTGGGGATCACAGTGAAGTCGGTCAGGAGATTGCCCACTTAACGGCTGATCGGTTGGGTTTATCTGAGAAGGAACGGCAGGCCCTCGCCTTCCTGGTTCGCCACCACTTACAGATGTCTCATACCGCTTTTCGTCGAGACCTCAACGATCCCAAAACGATTGTCACCTTCGCCCGGATGGTGAAAACCGTTGAGATACTTCAGAAGCTGTTCATTTTGACCATTGCAGATATTTCAGCGGTAGGACCTGAGGTGATGACGAAATGGAAGGAGTCCTTATTAGGCGAACTGTATTCCCTGACCTATGCAGAGCTGGCTGGGGATACGGGTCCATCGTATTCTGGTCGTGGGAAGGAGAATCTTTCCCTCGAAGCTCGAGAGAAACTTGTCGCGATTTTAAGGGAATATCCAGGTGAAGGGCATTCTCTTGAACCCGACTGGTCGGATTGGGTGAATGCCAAACTCCAACAACTTCCTGGTCGGTATGTTCAGTCGACACCGGTTGATCAAATGGCCGCGTATCTCTTAGCCATTCGTTCCCTACCTGTCAAGCCGACTCATGTGGAGGCCAGATTCAATACGGCCTTAGGTGTTTCGGAGTACGTGCTGATCACGCACGAACAGACCAAGCCAGGCATTTTTATGCAAGTGACCGGTGTGTTAGCTGCCATGGGATTGCGGGTATTGGAAGCGCAAATTATGACACTCAAGGATGGCACGGTGTGGGATGTGTTTTCGGTCTACGATCCCGATTATGACGGGCCGCCACCTGCCAGTCGTTTGGAGGAGGTGTCGCGGGAGATTCAACAGGTCGTGGAGGGACGGCAATCAGTTCACCAAATGGTTGAACGACGACGGCGCATGGCTTTCGGCCGGCCCTTTCCTACGGGCCGGCATCCCACCGAAGTCCATATCGATCATGAGGTGTCCGATGCCTATACGGTGATTGATGTCTTTGCCGATGACAAGCAAGGGTTGCTCTTTGTGATCGCCAAAACGCTGGTTCAGTTGGATCTCTCAATTCATATGGCGAGGATCGGGACCAGATTAGATCAGGTGGCCGACGTCTTTTATGTGACCAATTCCCAGGGAGAGAAAATTCTTGCCTCCGATGCCATGAAACAGATTCAGCTCACGATACAAAGTGCGGTAGATGCCTTTTTAAGTGAGGAAAAGTAAAGAACTGAGAGAAAGTTGGCGAGGCCATGCCGTAGGGTTGTCTGAGAACGAACTCCTGGCCTTTGGTGGGTTTACCTTGGACCTTTTAAGCTAGCTGTCCCGCTCTGGCTTTCTCCAAGATTTGAACTATCTCTCCACGGCTATTGATTCCCCATCGAACAAGCGTCTTACCTGTTTGAGCCAGACAATTGAGCTGGTTCTGGTTTAGGCGACTGCTTTCATTCATCAAAACAGACAAAATAGTAGAGCCGGCAAAGCCTACTACTCTTGGTCTCAGATCATTCCAGAGATCTCCGATTTTTTCTCGATAGATTTCAAGGCCGCTTTGAAGAGGTTCTTTCCCTGCAATACCAACCATCAAAATGAGATTCCAATACAAATAATGCCCAAGAAAAAAACCTAGATCGTAGGCCAGATCTCCCACACTGGAGCTGAATTCAAAGTCGATTACGCCAATGGTCCCTTGCCCGATACGAATATTTTTGGGTTGATAATCAAGGTGGAAGAATCCTTTTTTTGTGGCCGCGAGACTTTGTTGCCGAAGAATCTGTAGATGGCTCAAGTCTTGTTCCGATACATGGTCACCTCGGAGGTCAACGGTTCGCTGTGCCAGGATGGTCTCCCAATGTTGACGATCTTTTTTCGCTGATCCCCAAAAGGGTGGGATGGGGCCGGTGAGACTATGGCATTCCGCCAGAAAGCCAATGATTTTTGGGATGATGGTGGGATCGAAGGTGTGATGTTGAAATTGGTGGTGAAGCGATTCGCCGAGAGGACAGACCTCCGTTAAGGCGAGGGTCCAGGTAGAAGGCTGAAAAAAGATGATCTCAGGAATGTTTACGGTCTGATTGTATCGGCAAGTCAGCCACTCAAGCGATTGATATTCCGCGGAAAGTCGTCGACGTGGTTTAGGTTTCATCGGTTGTCCAATAGTTCCGGAACCAACCGTATCTCCCGCATATTTTATGAAACCTCGTCGTCCGTCTGTGAAATGGATATGAAATACCTGGTCGATTTTCCCAGGAACGGTGCATCGGAGATCTTGAATGGCACCCAGGTTCATGCCATGAACGATGGCCCTAAGCTTTTCTTTGAGAATCTCCTCCATCTCCTTTCTGCCATTTCGACATAGTTTCCAGACTTTTGTGCGTTGGGCCAAACTCAGGTGTGACGGAAGAGCGGCGAAGAACTCCTTTTTCCCCTCTTCTCCTTGAGCCAGCGTGGCACGTAAGGTGGTAGCTCGAATGGGGAGAGACGTTGTGGGGGCCGAGATAATTTCAGCTCGAATGCCAGTTTCTACAGACAATTGTGTAAACGCTTGGAAACGGTCGTCGCCTTGGGTAAAGTCTTCTTCCCCCATGCAGAAAACAAGCGTATCGTCAGCAGTAACTTTTGAAAAATAATTCAGAGCATGATCCACTGCGTTATGTGAGGCCACTTCGATACGAACCCTCTCCAGACCCTGTAAGTACAATGTCCAGATCTGAAAGGCAATAGCCGCATCAAGAGCTTGTGAAGTTCCAGGGATTAGGCGACAACGATTGGAGATCACTACGATAACTTCATCGACAAAAGGTTGCTCGAGAAGATAGTGAACGGCTAGAAGATGAGCCTTATGGGGCGGGCGGAAGGCACCAGGGTAGAGAGCGATGCAGCGGCCGAGTGTTTTTGGATAGGAAGGGCATTGAGTCACAATCGAAACTCCATTTTTTTAAACCTTAGCACATTGTACATTTTCGTCGACTTCAAGAACCCACATTAGAATGTGAATAAAATGTCCAAACGACTTTCAAAGGCATAGTCATCTTGCACAAAGGCTCCGCCAGGGAAAAAGAATCCGTTCCGCCAACGGATCCGAATATTTTGAATGGCCCGAAATCCCAAGATCATATCCAGCTCGTCTCCAATGTGCGTACTGCCCCCCGTTGGCCGAGGGCTCAGATCGTAAGATCGAATTTGTGAAGAGGCGGTGTGTTGTTGATATCGATGATAAATGAGATCAATGGAGGTGTTGGGAAGTGGCCGTGCACCAATGCCAGCCGTGACGATGTGAAGATTGCTCAGTTCCGGATCGACCAAGATACCATAATAGTCGAAATTGACCACCCCTCCATATTTCCCGGTATTCCCCTGTAGGCCGGATTGCCTGAAGCCATGATCGACTCTGTCGGTGGATTGGCTATCGCCCGTTCCAAAGGCGTACCCAAACGTGACATAGGGTTTAAACGGATATTTATAGAAAATATAGCTGGCCCCCAAGTCTAGTCCAAAACCCCGAATGGTTTTGTTCCGAACGGTGCCTCCGACAAAGGCCGCATCTAACCAGTATTTGATCTTGGCTTTGAGATAATCAGCTGTTGAGAATTTATATTTTTCCCTTCCATAGGCTCGTATTCCCACCCACACGGGGCTTTCATCGATAACCGAGTCATCATAGCGGTACAACACATACGCGCCTAACGTGGAGGCAGGAGTAAGAGCATAGGTGGAGTCGAGCAGAAAATTGAGGCGATGCCGGGTTTGGAAAATGTCGTTAAAGATCATGCTCTCGTCATCGGGCGTGGGAGCAAGGGGAGATCCAATCGAAAGATTAAAATGAAAGGGGTGAGGATCAAAAAAGAAGCGGAGGCCATCCAGAGATTTATCGAATATCCAACGGCGAGGCTCAAAAAATTGTTGGCGGCCGACTCGAATGCCCGAAGGGACTGTGAGGGGGAGTGGGGCATCGAGAAATAATTCGTTCAGCTGGAGAAAAAATGCGTTCATAGGTTTGCGGCCATCCCGGATCGCCACCTCATCAAAGGCCCCAATTTCAGAAAATACGTACCATTGATTGGGAAAGGACAAAATAAAGTCTAGTGATATCTCCGGTGTGAATCTAAATCGGTCTCCTCGTCGGCGAGAATTGAGATCGATATCTTTTTGTCCATTGAAATCCATCGACGCGCCTCCTGTGAAGGTGAGGAGAGCCTCGCCAATGGTGGTTTGAAATTGCGCATCCGGCCTCAATCGCTCATCGTCTCCCCGTAAGGAAATCGACTTCGTATCCTTCTGTAATTCTATATCCATAAATTCAAATTGGGTGGAGGATAAATTCGTTTGTTGGTCCGGAAGAACCGTAGAGGTCCTGACGTTCTTATGGCTGGAACTAACAGTTTCAGCAAATACCATAGAGGTAAGAAGGCCTATAAGCGAACAGGAACCCAAGAATCGCAGAAGCCCTTTTAGGAAAAACTTCATGACAAACAGCCCATGGTTTTGAGTATGCGTGAGAGCACCAGATTCGAATCGAAGTATTCTTCCGCAATCTCCCGTGCGGCTCGGTAATGGGTGGCATAATCGTGATTGATGGCCTCAATGCCGGCAGCGGCTTCTTCTTTATGAGTAAACGTCAAGAGACCTGTTCCCGTTGGGAGATATTCTTCAATGCCGGTTGATTGAACTAATACCGGCTTTCCGGATGCCAGGTATAGCGCGCTTCGGTCGCTAAACCATCCGGTGGTAAATTCCACATAGCGATTATGGGCTACGCTGAATTCACCTCGGGATTGACCAATATAGGTTTGGTAGTCCTGAAGATTGTGAAGTGCGGTTGGGTCGGTCAAGAACCAGCCCTTCTTCTGAAACATCGTCCGGTCTTCAGAGTGGCGTGAGTCTTCCATCTTGAGGGCAATCTCAAATAGTTGGCCCGTCGAATCAGGCAGATCAAGGAATTGAAGCCAATTATCGGCTTTTTCTCCAGAATCTTTTCCATCCCATTGAAGGGTCGATCGGCCTTTCCAACTGGATATAGTTGAAAAACGATCATGCGAAGGCGGTTTCATGGGCCACATGGGCAAAAAGACTGGTCGAGGCATCGGGAACCAATGATGTCCGTTCGTAGGGATCGAACAGCTGGAGCGTCCAATGTTAAGGCCTAGAGTAAACAGGTATTCATAACGATCCAACGGTTCGAATTTTGCTCCCTGTTGGTGAAACATGAGTTGGGTGTGGCCGGGATTGCCATCAAAATAGGCTCGCAGTCGGGGCGGTTCGAAAATGTCTGGCACTTTGTGAATCTGTCCGCTCCGAGTGATCAAGAGATCACAGTCTTGAGCCACCTTGACGGCTTTGGCGAAGGACATGCCGTGTGTGGCCTCCCCTTGTTTGTATATCAGGCAGCACCTGGGCCAAAGACCATAAGACTTCATGACATTCTCAAAATGTACTCGTCCCTCCCAATGTTGGAAAGGAACGTGGTGATGATTGGGATCGATACAGCGATTGGATCCGATCGACTCCATCACATACACCTCATGCCCGAGTTTTTGAAAGCCCACGGCATAGGCCATGATGTGGTCGATATGCCCGACGGTTGTATTGGCGATCTTTCCGGTACAAATAATGCGCATCGTTAGGGGGAACCTTCAAGGACTGTTCGACTTAACCCATAGGTTGAGCGACGGGAAGATGGGACTCGATAAAAGAAAGCCAGTCTTGGACTTTGATGTTCCAAGAATAATATTGCTCCGTGATTTGGCGGTTGTTCTTTCCGAGAGCTTTCACCAGTTGACGATCGACTTCCAATCGTCTGACCAGCGTGAGAAGATCGTCCAAGTTTCGTTGAAAAAAGAAACCATTCAGCCCTTCTCTGATCAGATCTTCGCAACCTCCCACTCTGGTCGAGAGGACTCCGCGTCCGCAGGCCGAGGCTTCCAGCACGCTTTGTGAAAAGCCTTCGGAGGAAGAAGCGCAAATATAGAGGTCGATCTGATTGTACAGATCGGGCATTTCCTCTCTGGTGACTTGGTGCTCTCCTCTTCCGCCTAGGACTTTGATGTGAACATTGGGTATCTGGTCCAGGGGAAGAATAAATTCGGAAAACCCCTTGAGTGAATCATGCTTGGAAATTTCCTTGCTCCCGGAAAAGCCGATGATCAATGGATGGCGCCGATCGGTGTTAATTGGACTGCTGGGAGTAAACAAGGCGGTATCCACTCCATTTTCGGTCAAGGCGATATTGGTCAGCCCTGCGTTTTTGAAAATGGTAAAGAGACGGCGACTAATAATATTGATTCCACGTAGTTTCGAGAGTTGAGGCAGTAATTCCTGTGGAGGGGCGGGGGATTCTTCCGGTGTTGAAGCGTAACCATCCCATGACCGATGGGAGTGAATGCCTGTGATTAAGGTTCGTCTGTCCAGAAACGGTAACTCCTCTCGGTAGTGATACTTCTTTTTTTTAGAAAGCACGAGGGCCCATCCCAAGGCAAACACCAGGTCATATTGGCTGTGGTGATGTTCGATAAAGTCCAGGTCATCGGTGACGGAGACGATATCGAAAACCAGATGAGGATTGTGGTTGTACCGGACCAGCCCTTTGGCAATCGTGTCGTAGGACCAACCCCATTTGTCGATTATGATTAATACTTTTTGCATAGTTCGGTCTTTCTCGATGCGTTCAGGGCGTTAAACTTCCACCGTCACTTCCTTCAGCATGTGGCATTGATAGTTTCGTTCTTGTAAAACCTGGAATATCCCTTCTATGCGGTGAAGCAACTCCTGACAGTCCTCTTCAGTTTGGCAATAGGGGTTTTTCCCTGGAACAAGTTCGACATTGTGAAACATGCAACAGAGGACTGTTGGCGTGACATGGGCTTCATACCAATCGATGACCGTTTTGCACTGGTCGAGAGTCGAAAACCGTGGAGTCGGTCTGAGCCATTCCAATTTTGGGGTAATGGAGACGGGCACTTCCACGATGCGAGATTGGCCTTTGGCGCAAATATCTTCGGTGGAGGGATGGTAGGGAGAAAGGCTTTCCGGCTGTGAAAAGTCGGCGATGTCGTGCCAATTCCGATGGGGAGTCACGCTCGTATCGTGGGTATAGCCCAATTGCTCAAGGCAATTGATGGTCCACCCTCTGGCTCCAAACCTACCGGCGCGAAAAGAGGCCGGGGCGTAGCCGAACAGGGAGGTGAATCTGTTGGTGAGGTTTTCGAGCTTCTGATATTCGATCTCCTTCTCATATTGACATTGCATCTCTTGGGGATCGCACCCGCTAAAATCCGGTCCGGGATATTTGGCATTCGGGCCGATGTACTCTCCGTGCAAATGGGTGCCGAGTTCGCAAGAGGTGGTATCGAGGGAACCCAGGTAGTCAACCGACTGTTGGTCCACTAGAACAGCGGGACTGATCAAGTAGACGGGCTTAATGCCATAGGCATTGCAAAGCCGTTGCAACGTGACAATGCCCTTAGAGACCCCTTCGTAGGTGACCGGATTGGATGTTTTCCATTTCCGGCCCGCATCGATTTCCACATCAATGGTGAGGATGAACCTTTTCGTCATATCCATTCAGGCGTTGACCAACTCACAGTAATGGCCTTGTAACTTCACTAATTCGCGATGAGGTCCATGTTCAACGATTCGACCATTTTTGAAAACCAGAATGTGATCAAATTGCTCCATGTCACAAAACTCATGGGCAATAAACAGCGTGGTCTTCCCCTGCTGAATCCGTTGCACGGTTTCCCGGATCAACGCTTTAGATATGGGGTCAACAGCGGACGTGGGTTCGTCGAGAATGAGCAGTGAAGGGCGTTTTATGATGGCACGTGCCAGACAAATTCGCTGGCGCTGTCCACCAGAAAGTGTGCCTCCACGTTCCCCAAGAATTGTGTCGTAGTGATCCGGCAGTTCCATGATGAAATCATGGGCCAGTGCTTTCCTGGCGGCGTCTTCGACTTCTTCCACCGTGGCATTCGGTTTTCCATAGGAAATATTTTCCCGGATACTGGCCCCGGTCAGGACCGTATCCTGAAGGACAATACCGATCTCCCGACGGAGGGACTCTCTGCTGTATTCTTTAATGTCGCGGCCATCGATCAAGATCGTTCCGGCTTGGGCTTCATAGAGTCTGAGGAGGAGATTGATTGTCGTGGATTTGCCGGCACCAGAAGCTCCAACCATGGCGACGCGTTGGCCAGGCAGGATATGAAATGAAATGTCATGGAGGACTGGGGATTGGGGGTTGTAGCCGAAGGAGACATCCTGGAATTTGATATCCCCCCGGAGGTTGACGGCAGCGATGGCATTTGGCGGATCGACAATATTCGGACGGATGCTGAGAATATCCGAAATTCGCTTGGCGCTGACAAAGGCGCGGGAAAATTTGGCCGATAACCGTGCCATTTGACGAAGAGGTTTAAAGAGACTGGTCACATACGAGACAAATATTAAGAGATCTCCAGGAGTCATCGCATTGCTCAGGACATAGAATGCCCCAAATAGCACCGTGGCAGCTTTGCCGATTGCACTGATGAGGATGACGATTTTGCTGACGGCGGCGGTGGTTCGAGCGGTTCGGATACCCTCTTCCCGATTCTTTGCACTCTGGACCTCAAAGAGGTCATCTTCATGTTCTTCTCGGCCAAAGGCCTGTACGAGGGTCATGGAAGACAACACTTCGCTGACCTGAGTGGCCATTTTCCCTTCTTGGTTTCGTTGCCGGTTGGCAATGACCTTGATTTTCTTGTTCAGGATATAGAGGCAGAAAAATAAAATGGGCACATTGGCCAGAACTACAAGACTGAGTTGCCAATTCAGCCAGAACATGATCGCCATCATGCTGAGGATGGTCAAAAGGTTTGCTAGCAGGGTGAGACTCCATTCCGCAAAGACATCTTTCAGAATGCTGGTATCGTCGGATACCCGGGAAAGCAATTCTCCGGTTCTCGAGCGGGTGTGAAAGGAAAGGGGTAATTGTTGGAGGTGCGAGAAGAGTTCCCGTCGCAAAATGTAGACCAATTCGTGCCCGATGCGGGCGGTGGTATAGGTTTGGAAATAGGAGAAACTTCCATTAAGAAGCGCAATCCCGGCCATGCTGCACGAAAGAACGATCAGGGCCACCGACGTCCCGGCTTGAAGTAGGGGTGCCAACATTGAGAGGAATTCCGGGAGAGGTTTATCCAGCAAAATGTAGTCGAAAATGATTTTCAGAGGCCAGGGAATGAGCACCTCGGTCAGAATGATTCCCAGTAAGCTGAGACCAGCAATCAGGACCTTGCCTTTCATCCTGAGCAAATGGCTGACAACAATCTGACGAACTGGATTGGGAGAACGGTCGTTCATTGTAAGCCTTCCAGTGATCCAGCCAGTTTGGGTATCGTGAGAAGACTTTGAAAAGTGTGGAAGTGGATACAGGGGTAAGCGCGTAAAAGTTTCAAGAGCGCATCAAGGAACGAAAACGCCTCAGCGTCCATCACCTTATGGTGGAGTAATAGGCCAATCGTCTCCAGTTGGTTGAATTGGGAATCCAGGGCCTTCGCAATAACCATGGGAGATTTCATCGTCGGTCCAGTTTTCCATTGATAGAGATCTAGCGTCGTAGAAATCTCACGGAACCGATATCCGGTCACCGCCTGTTTACCCTGATCTTTGGAGAGCACCAGAAACCCGAGTTCATCAAGGACGCGAAAGGTATCAGCCGTTCCCCGATTCCAGGGAGGGGTAAAGACCGGGAAGAACCGTTCGGCCAAGGCGTCTTCCAGGATGGTTTTCCCGCGTGCAATATCCTGCAGTTGTTCTTCGAAATTTCTGCTGGCTCCAAATTCACATTTTCGTCCTTCTTGCTCATGATTCGTATGGCGCCAGCCATGTTGGTCCAGTTCGATTAAGGAAGGGTTGATCCGTTTCAGGTTTTTCAGGAAACGAATGGTTGGGGGCGTCAAGTTGCCGGGAATGACCTCCAGATTCAGGGGAATTCCCCTTGAAAGCGTGACATCGCACATGGTTCGCAGGGTGTCTTCGTCCGAATCGATGTCATCGTCTCGCAAAAAGAGTTGAAGGATTTTCCCGCTTTCCTGAAGAGCGTCAAGCGAATGGGTTAATCCCCGTTGCCATTCCGGTGTGCTTTCCGTGGAAATGGGGGCCGACTGAGACCGGTGCACTGGTGTGCTGTGGCGCTTCTCAAGAAAGGATTCCAAGACCGAGGCCGTTTTTGTGGCACCTTGAGTATCGAGGGACAAAGCGGTTGCTTGTGTCGAATTTTTAAGAAGGTCGGTCATTAAGCTGCTCAGGTTTTCGGGCTTCAGGTCCTCATCAGAAATGATCCTGACGATTCCCAAGGCCTCAAGTTTTTTCGCGCGGATGGTTTGCTCTTCATTGCCTCTGCCCTTGAAGGGAAGCACGAGGGCTTTCGTGTTGGTGGCGACCAGGTTCATGCAGGTGTTATAGCCGGCCATACTAATCGAGAGATCAGCGAGGTGAAGATACGAAAGAAAATCCTGGCTGTACCGGATGAGAGATAGATGGGGATGTTCTTGGGTCAGGGTCTGCAGGGCATCAAATTGTTCTTGTGGAAGGTAGGGGCCTGTGAAGACCACCATTCGGCAGGGAACGGTTGCTGCCAGAAGGCGGTGCGCTTGGATCGCCGACTCCAGTAATTCATATCCCACGCGACCTCCTCCGATGCTGGCCACAATGAGCGGAGAGTCTTTGGGGGTTTCAGGGATGCCTGGAAGCTCGGTGAGGGGTTTCGGCTCAACAGGCTGAGCCACAAACCCGGTATACACCACGGGGCAGGTCAGGTCTTGAGTGCGAGAAAAGGTTTCTGCCAATTGTTGAAAACGTGGGTCCGAATGTACGAGGAGGAGATCAAAATATCGGTTCATGAGGCTGCATACCCATTCCTCATGTCGAACTTGATCAGATTTCCCAACCAAAATATCTCTGAGACTACAGACAACGGTGGTGGGAATGTCGTTCAGCCGGATGCGCGCCAAGAGGGGGATGAGTTCGTTGGCGAAGCGGATTCTCCCGAATGGAAACAGTTCCAGGATCAAGATATCCGGTTGCAGTTTTGTAAACGTGGAAAGAAGAAGGTCCCTTCTCTCTTCTTGTATATGTTCAAGGGATTGTGAAGAATCGGCCAGTCGTAACGCTTCAAATTCCCCGTCAGATGAAATGGCTGGAAGATTGATGATGTTGGAAAAAGGGGGCAAACGAAGCTCTGGGAGGGCTGCTCCTCCATTGATAAAGGTGACATCAAAGGACTCGAGGGCATGAATGATTTCCAGGCTTCGAATCACATGCCCCATTCCCAGGACATGCTGACAGTAAAACATGACCGTACTTTTCTTTGAGTGGCCCATTGTGCTTCTCAAGGGTTTGCGTGTTCCGTTGTTGATAGGCTGCTCTCTTTTAAGAAATTCATGAACCGGTCAAAGTCTTTTTCAAAGCTGGGTTTGCGCTGGATAAACGAACGATACACTTTGTTGGTAAACTGAATCGCCGCATGCCAATCCAATCTCCGTTGTGAAACCTCCCATGGGACTAAGGCCGTATAGGCTTTGACGAATGATTGGGTCATATGTTGCCTGAAGCCAGAGGGAAATTCCTGGAAATGGAGGTCGACAAGGAAATTCGCCACATCTTGCAAGGGATCTCCCATGGCGCATTCATCCAAATCGAAAAACGTCACCTGGGTGTTGTCCGCGAGTAATTGGCCGATATGAAAATCCCCGTGAATCATTTGAGTGGAAATCGGGCCATCGGATAGAGCGAGTTCCTCTAACGTTCTTCCCAAATTTTGTAGAATCTCGGATCCAGTAGGAAATACCTGCGACAGTTTTTGAGCCTTTTTGTGAAACTCTATAACATGGTCATGGCTTGAGATCGTGGATGAGCTTGGCAGCGTACTCTGCTGAAGAATGGCCAACCCCAGGGCCACGGACTTCAGGTAATGGTGATAATTCGAGGGTTGAATCACCTCGCGTAAGGGAAGTCCGGCCACCCCTTCCTGCCAGATGGTGTGAATAGAATCGTCATAGGAAAGAGGCTTTGGGACCTTAATCGTATTGGGGTTCTTTTGCGAGAGGTTCCATAACGCTTCCATTCGTTGGAAAACTTCTCTCTCATCGTCTTTAAATGTTTTGGCAAAGAGCATCACGGATGATCCCTGGGAGGCTGGGTCGCCTTGAAGCAAATAGCGAATGGTGCAACGACATTCCGGGCGATAATGGACTACATGTGGCGTGACCTGTGGAATCTGAGTCGGATGGGTGCGCGGGACAGGGCAGTATCCAGGGGGAAAGTAGTGGGTGACTCGGCTCGGATCCAGCAGGTCTGCCAGTTGTGGAAGGGAAGGGTCTGAGGGAAACATCCAGACAATCATGCCGAGGTCAGCCAAATGGAGTGGTTGCTGGTCTTTGGCATTTCTGGTGAGGCGATCCTGCATCAGCTTGTCATACTCCATCTGACTCCGATCGCCGAGGTAGATCTTGGCAAAGACGGTGGCATGCTGGATATGTTCGTGTAGATCGGTAATTGACAAATCATAGCAAACAGCCAAAAACGATTTCTGACGGGATCGAGCCTTGAGGTATCGTTTGTAATGAAGGTAAGAAATATCGCAATGCTGGATGATGCCCTCATAGCCGACAATGTTGGGAAGACAATGTTGCAGCGTCAGTTTGACCCAGTTGGGGTCATGGAAATTTTCAAAGGCGGTTGCCGGCTCGTTCTGAAGGATCGAGGTCATCAGATGTTTCCCTTATATGGAATGTTGGGCGATAACGGTACCTTCGCCCTTCGTTCGAATCATATGGATGTGCTGTGTGAATTCCCAGTCTTGCATGCGGTAACTGGCGGCCGCGCCTAAGTGCCGAAAGGCAATGTAGTCCTGATGATGGCCGGTTTGCGTTTGATACGACACACGCATGCCAAATGCCGAAACTGGAGGACACTGCGCCTTCTGTTCAGAAACCGGAAGGGCTTGAATGGAAAGACTGGGAGCTGTGGATCCAAAAGGAAAGACGACCGTATGGAAGCAGGCAATGCTTTCGTGTTGGGAAAATTTGACGATTGGAGCCTCGTGTTTAGTGCCATATGTGGGTGAAATAACACCATCTTCGAGTGAGAGGAATTGACCAGGATGATGAGGTTGAGCCAATACCAGGTTGGGAGATTGCACCTTCAGCATATCCCGCTCAAGCACGGTGGTGACCTGGTTGCAAGCTTCAGGGGAAAGATGGAAGAGGAGATCATACCGGTGAGGTTCTTCCGCGATCAGAAGGTCAGCAATAATCCAATAGTCGGGACGAAGAAAGAGAATTTTCCGTTCGTGGATGACGGGATATTCGGCGCTTCTGGCCACGGCGTGAAGATAATCGAAGCCAGGCTGGCTCTCGAACGCAATCACTTCTGTCAGCGGTTCGGGGCCGCAGATTTCATATCGTGAGGTTCCTGGACGGTAGGCTGTTTGATTCTTCCGGTCAATCAGGACGGTGTTGTGTGCGGCCGTTTCACGGAATTGTGCACGCCAATTGATCTCACCGGATTCGTCGTAGGTATATCGACCAGGATCCACGATCAGGGAGCGACCGTACCCGGCAATTTCCACATTGAGGGCATCCAAGTGTCCGTGGTTTCCCTTTCCCAGAGAGCCGCAATCGACAATCAGATAACGCTCGTCCTGGTAGGCATCGTGTTGATCTCCCCATCCGCTCCGCATGATGTAATACCCGCTCTGCGGAAAACCCTTTGATCGTTCGGTGGGAGGCAGGCCCTGCTTGCCCTGACTAGCCCCATAGAGGAAGGCCTTGGTGCCGAACAACTCGTATCCCTGGTGCAGGAGATCCCGATAGCTGCTCGTATCGGCATCGCTTAACGCGGGGATGAAGCCATCCGGTTTGTGGACATACAACGAAAACTCCAAGGCCTTCTGAACCTGGCTGAGCATAAGATCGGTGAGAGGAATCTGATTAGCCTTGGCGAGGCGCAGGACTCCAAGATAGTTTTTTAAGACTAGATGATGATATTCGGTGGACAATTCACAATGGACGCCATCGGCTAAGAGGTCCTCCTGGATGTTGTGATGTAAGGCCTCAATGGAGAATTTTAGCCAGTGGCTGGCGTCACGAAATTCGGGGAACACCACGGCGGCCCAAAAAATGGCGCACAATTCCAACGTCCGATGGTTTCGGGCTTTATCAAGATGTCCGATCAAGTGGTGGACTTGATGGAACAGAGAGCCAAGAAACTTAAGGTAAAATTCCGGATCAGGGGAAAAAGAACTCTTGGGATGTACAAGGAAGGCGTGACTGTAAATCCAGTTTTGAATCCGACGACCAGCCACACGGCTGGGAAGAAAATCAAGAGGAACCCGATCGATCCAGGACTCTGTCAATTCCACCCATGCGTTGGCGTATCGAGCATCTTGGGTTTCCGCATAGCGCTTGCCTAGCCCCACTCCGTAGTAAAACTTATGTAGCATAAAGAGCCACTCCCGGTCGGCACTGGGATTGGTCAGCCAGTTGAGGGGGGCGGGAAGGTGATGTTCTTCATGATGAAAGACAAAATGATGACGAAGGAGTAGATCGATTTTTTCCGCTGCCGTTTCTTCCTGATCAATGACCGGAAAGTAATGGACCGACTCTCGCTGCTGGAAATAGTGCAGTAATTGGTCCGCCGTCCACGTGTCGTACGGCGCCAGGAAGATCCTGCGGGTTTGAGGCGAATCGGCCTTAACCGTGGCAGACGGATTCGTGAGGGACAGTGGTGGCATCGTAGGATCCATTATTCGGTAGAGGGTCAAACAGGGTTTTTAGCCGTATTGTGGTCTGTTGTGAATCAAATATGCGACAAATCGTTTCTCGTGCCGCCTGCCCCAGAGAAGTTCGTAATGCCGGATTGCGTAATAATTCCGCTAAGGCTTCGGCTAACGCCTGAGCATCCTTTTGAGGAATGAGCAGGCCGTTGTGGCGGTGCGTGACGAGTTCCGGAATGCCAGAAATTTCCGTAGAAACGACGGGAAGGCCTGTGGCCATCGCTTCCGCCAGCACATTGGGGATGCCGTCTCGATCACCGTTATCCAAAATTTGGCAGGGCAGAGTAAAAATCGTGCATTCCTGATACCTGAGACGGAGCTGTGCCTGAGTGACGCTAGGCTTCAGGTGCACGACATCCTGGAGATTCCAGGCTTCGATCATGCTGCAAATAATGGGCGTCATATCTCCAGTGACCGAATCGCCAGGATCACCGATCAGGTGGCATTGAAATGCGTGGCCTTGATCTCGAAGGATGCGGCAGGCCTCGACTAAACAGGCGAATCCCTTTTTCTCCACAAACCGGCCGACAGAAAGAATTAATGGAGGTTGGGACGGCGACCCGCTTGTGGGAGAAAACACGTCCGGTGCAAGACCATGGTAAATCGTGTGGATCGGCGCACCATCCGGGCAAATCGTGTTGAGATAATGGCGATTGGCGTCGGTGCATGTCACAAGAAATGTGGCCCGTCGCCGTTTTCGTTGGAGGAGGTCACCAGGGTTCAAGGATTTGAGAAAAATGTCCTTGGCATGGGCTGTGAAACTGAAGGGCAGGCCGGTCAGGCGACTGGTAAACATGGCAATGGTGGTTGTGCCATGACAAAAGTGGGAATGGATGTGTCTGATGAACGGGTTGGCGTTCAGAAGGTGGTGCGCAATTGCCCCGGCTTGAAGAAATTCCTTAAAAAAAACTTTTCGTGGATGTCTTTCTTCGGGTTCCCGATAACGCCACATCATCCCGATGGCTTCCCCCAGGACTCGAACGTAAGCCAATGGTCGGCGAAGAGCGATCGCGCAATGAGCTGACAGAAACGCGGGAAGATTCGTCTTGAGCCACTCTCTAAATGGAGTACCAGACAGGGATGTGACGGACGGGAGATAGGTGACGGGAGCACCAATTTTATTCACGGTCTCATGGACCTTGGCATCCTTAGGTTTCTTGACCGAAAACAGTTGTAACGAGGCGCCCATCCGTTCTAATTGATAAATTTCATTGATAATGAATGATTCAGACACCCGGGGGTATTCCATGAGAAGGTATGCAATTGAGGAAAAGTCCTTCAATGGGAAATGAGAAGTCGTTTGATGGGGTGCGTGAGACATGATGGTGGATTCCTAATGGGTGCCGGGTTGGGCGGATAGACAGTTCTTGGTTTGGAGTTGCATTCCATTGAAAAGAATGTCCCTGCTCAGTAAGGATTTAGCCAAATGAATGAGATGTTCAATGATATCCAATCGGTCGGCTTTAAACGTGGTAGCGCACCGCGTGGCTTGTTCGGTTACGAGAAACGCTGCGATATACCAAACCACTTCAGCTTCGGAGAGAGGCCAGGACACGTTCTGTTGATACCCCTTCAGAAACCTTATGGAAAGGGTTTTGGCCAGGGGAGTGGAAATTTCACCAAGCGCGGCCCGATACCATACACTAGCCAGACAACTGCCGACATCATAGAGCGGAGGGCCAGTGGTAATGCTGTCCAGGTCAATCAGCGCGACGGTCTCGTCCTGAAGGAAGAGATTTTTTCGATGCGGATCTCCATGGAGCGTGGCTGATGGATACGATGGGAAATGGCTCGCTTGTTGAGCCAAGATCGTCGACAACTGATACAGGGATTCTTGGCAGGCGGGTCTCAAGGGCGCCAGAATTCTGGTTGCGTGATCCAGTCGTTCCATGATGTCTGGGGTCTGGCCTATAGGAAGGTCCATTAAGGGAGTGCCATGTAATGTGGCCAGAGTCGCCCCGGACTTTTCCATCCAACCGCACATTCGTGGGTCCGAAAGCGGAAAATGGGTGAGCGGGATTCCAATGAGACTGGATTGCCACAGGGTGTTGGTTTCGGGATCAAAGGCTAACGGTTCAGGAATGACTAACGCTCCGATTTTCCTGGCCGGACTGTTCCACAATTGTTGCAGGGCTTGATAGCTAAGCATTCCTTGGTGATTGGCGAAGGTTTTTCCGAATACGGTGAGGGAGGTCGTTTTCCCCGTCATCCGATGGTGAAGGTGTGTCGTCACTTGCGAGGTGCACGTGTGTTCCGGGACGTAGTGAACGACTTCAAGAATCAGATCGACAATGTCCCACTCTGCCATTCGGTGTGGTCCAAGCAGGGAGGGAAGGACCTGGGAGCGGAGCGTGTCTTGATCCAGGGCCTGGGGGAGGGAGATCATTTTCCGGTCATAGGGGAAACCCCAAGCGACCGACTCTATCTCGGGAAAATGTAGGATGAGTGGATTGGGTTGCCCCTCCTGAGTTTGCAACGATTGGGCTTCTAGAAAATTGGAATGCGACTTCCCTTTTTTGAATGCTCGCACATACCACATTTCGGGTTCATCCGGTTGTCCGGGCCGATTTGGAAATAGTATTTCATACAACACCATCACATATCGGCCTGGTTTATATCGGATGTGCAGAATTCGACAGTCTTGAATCCAGTTGTCTTGGGCAGGCTGATGGTCATTTTCTACATGTCTCTTAAAGATATCTTTCATTGCCTCCTCGCCACAAAGCGTGGGCATGTGCGGGAAGAGCGGGTCAGGTGGAATATGGCGTTTTGGAATCATGATTAGCTCTGTGCCTAAAAAGTGTGTGGTGGTGTCTAATAACTCTTGATCTCAAACTGGTGAATACGTTTCCCCAGGGCATTTTTTCTGAGGAAGAGCACCTTGCCTTGAAAAGAGAAATCGTGAAACCGATAGTGTGCCGGGACATCCTGATGACACAGGAATACGAGGTCTTCAAGCGGTTCCTGATTCAGCGCATGTCGAATCCGAAGACAGGAGGCCTCATGCGCAAGACATACGCGGTTGCCGGCATACACCGGGACAAATTCAATCCTCACGTCCGGTTGATGATCTCCGAAGGGGAGGAGAACGGTGTGAAAACAGGCATTGGCTTCAGTTTGTCGGAACCGAAGAATGGGAGCCAGATCCTTGGACCCATAGGTCAGTGATACATGGCCTTGAAGAATGGCACCGTGAATGGATTGGGACAGCGGTTGGGCGATGACGACATGCGGAGCCGCATAGGCTAGCGTTTCATTCGCATGAGAGACGGTGACGGCGCCCTGAGCCTGCGCACTTAAATGCAACAGCAGGTCATATTGATGCTCCTCTTGGGCGGTGAGCCGATCAATGATGATCCAGTAATCCAGGCAAGGGAAAAGGATTTTGCGTTCATGGAGGACGGGGTATTCATGGCTCTGCGCTTGCCCATGTATAAAATCGAAACTGGGTTGGCTGATAAACGCGTTGACAAGATGGTCCGGATGAGGGCCTCGGATCTTATGCCGGGTTTTGTGGAGGACATACCGGGTTTGATTTTTCCCATCCACGACCACAGTGTTATGTGCGGCGGTTTCCCGAAACCGGACGCGCCAATTGACGTCTCCGGATTCGTCATAGGTGTATCGTCCAGGATCGATAATCAAGGATTGGCCAAAGGCAGCCATCTCGAAACTGAGGAGATCTAAATGCCCATGGTTGCCGGCCCCGAGGGGGCCGCAATCAAAGACTAAATACCGTTCATCTTCGTAGGGTTCCGACCCATCCCCCCAGCCACTGCGAAGAAAATAATAGCCACTATTTTGGAATCCTTTAGACCGTTCCCGTGGAGGAGTCCCCCCCATTCCTCGTAAGGACGCATAGCGTAACTCCTGATTGCCGTACAGTTGATACCCTTGCTCAAGGAGATCTAAGAACCCGCGGCTGTCTCCGTCGCTGAGCGATGGGATTAAGCCATCTGGCTTATGAGCATACAGTGCAAATTCCAAGGCTTTCTTGATCTGTTCATCAACAACGTCTGGGAATATTATTTGGTTGAGAGGGGCCAGACGCCGAACCCAAAGGTAATTCTTGAGGACTAGGTGATGATAATCCGTAGACAGTTCACAATGAACGCCATCAGGGAGTATATCTGACTGCATGTTCTTCACGAGTTCCGTCTTGGCAAGCTCCAGCCAGTCTGAAGCCTCACGAAGTTCGGGAAAGACGATTCCCGCAAGAAAGATGGAGCAGAGTTCCAAGGTTCGATGGTTTCGCGCTGGCGTCAG
>JAOTTP010000133.1 GCA_029864405.1 Nitrospirota bacterium | reverse complement strand
TTCTGTGGGAAAACGCTCTCGATCCTTCAACTCGTGAAATTGCTGATTGTATCGGTCAAGTTGCCACACCATGCGATCTAATTGCGCGTGAAACCCTTCCGCTATCGAGTCGGTTGTGGCGGTTAAGCGTTCATGAAAATCGTCGACCGTTTGTCGGTAAAATCCTAAATCCAAAAAAAACAAGGTCCCGACTCCGGCGCCAAGAAGATTGGCAATTAAGAGACTGCCCACACTGAAACGAGTCAATCGTTCACGGGGGTTCATCATGAACAAACTGAAAAAGGGCAGGGCTAAAAAAGCGCTAATAAACACAAAAAGACAAAACAAAAGCACGGTAAAGGGGATGGCCAGATATTGTTCCTGAAACGTGGAACTGGGAAGGATGCCGCAAATAATCCAGGGAATGTGTTGGCTTTGGTCTTGTCCTTGTTGAGTGATCGTGATGGAAGGAAAGGCCACGGCCTGCATGAATACCTCATAACTGTTTCCGCCGACCGTCACTTGAAAGTGCAAAGGCATGGCTGCCTTCATCACCTGACTAAGATTTTTGAGATCTAAGGATTGGTCCTGGCTGACGCCACCTTTCGCAAAGAGTTCGGAGAGCCATCCATCATTTTTCCGTTGGTGATGAAACAGGTTGCCCAGATGCAGGTATTTCAAGGTAGAGGCATTACGCTGATACACAATGGCACCGGACGGATCCGCTAGCAATACATCCTCATAGATGCTCTCCGTGGCCACATGCTTGAGCAAATCACCCAGGACGATGCTTGCCGTAGTGGTTACCGTTCCGTCCTGTTCTTGGGCGTTCGCCTGGATCAGGCCATCAGCCTGAGTCGGGGAATAGGAAAAGGTGACGGTCGGTGGATGGTCCTTCGGTTTCGTTCCCGTTGAAGAAGGCTCTGAAGAGGGATCAGGAGGTTTCACATTTTGGACGAAGGGCAAGCGACGTAATTGCTCCCGCGTTTGTTGTTTCAACATCAATTTATAATTGAATTTGTCTTGTGCCGTTTCTTCGGGTTTACTCTGGCCGCTAGGCGCAAACCCTTCGAGAACGAGGCCTTCGTCCGTTAACGTTTGTTGGATTCCACGTGATCGAATGGAGGAAGAGGATCCGGCAAGCCCGGCGCTTTCCTCTTCTTGGACACGAAAACGAAAACTGCGTTCATAATTTTCCACCGTTTCTGTTAATTCCGTACCCCAGGTGGCTAAGAGCCGAAAATTGCGCTCGACCAAATAAGAGTAATTTTGCGACACATACAGATAAAACAGGGTGCCGAAAAAGAGGAGCGTGACCAGGATGGCCAACGATAAGACCCGACTCGTCCCTGGCTTCAGAAATGTTTGAAGAATACGAAGGGGTTGGGTCGTCATCAGGACCTTTTCAGGCGCATTGGCATGGAACAACGGTTCAAGGAGAACATGTGGTGCACCCGGTTTTCTAACAGGCTCATTTAAGGGAACAGATTAGACCAGGCTCAATGTAGCGCGAGTGGCCTCAACCTTCAAGGTCTTTTGCCGAAAGGAGTCGGTCCGGCTTTTTGCTGGATATTCACCATGACGAATTCTGCTGGTTTGAGCGGTGCAAACCCCACCAAGATGCGGACCATACCCGCATGCTGGTCAGCAGCTGTCATAGTCTCTCTCCCGCATTTGACGAAATACGCATTTGGGGCCTTGGTCCCTTGAAACGCTCCTCGCCAAAAGAGCGTCTGCATAAAGGTTTCGACCGACTGACGAATCTGTGCCCATAACGGTTCGTCATTGGGTTCAAAGACGGCCCAGCTGGTTCCCTGATGAATGCTGCTCTCTATAAACAAGGCCGTCCTACGTACCGGCACATATTTCCATTCCGGGTCGGATGAAAGAGTTCGTGCCCCCCAGGCGACATAAGCCGAGGAGGGCAGTTGTTTGAGGGTATTGATATTGACTGAGGTGAGAACATTCATGTCTTGTACGGTGAGTGATTGGTCCAATCCTACCACGCCTTGGAGGGTAGCTTCGGTCCCGGCAGGCGCTTTCCAGACTCCGCGGGTACTGTCGAGTCTGGCAAAAAGGCCCGCCATCGTACCACTGACGGGTAGGGTTACCGTTGGTGGAGGGGCAACCTTTGAACGAATGTGGACACAGGGGTAATACAACATCACATTGGGATGTCGAATACTCACTTGGGCGCTGAACCATGCTGCCAAGTCTTTCACGGTTTGACGACGTCCATCCTGTTGAGGTGGGTCTAAAAAATAGACCGCTCGATATTTTTCTATCAGCGGCACCGCTGTTCGAAAGACTTTTTCCGCCTCTCCAACTGAGAGTAGGGCGGTTTCTGGAATGACCAGCATGTTGAAGAATGGGATTTGGGATAAGAGAGACAGTCCCTTTAAAAAAGGAGCTGCCGTTTTGAATGGGCTGGTTCCAATGGATATGATCCATAGATTCTTCCCGCCATTTTCAAAAAACTGGCTGATAACCAAGGAAGGAAGTTTATTGGTTTTAAGCCCACCATAGGTTCGTTCAAATTCTTGGAGAGAACGAATATTCGTCGGCGTGTATGGCGAACCTTTCGGAAACGTGCCAATAAAAACAGCCGTCGACGTGGAGACTCCGACAATGGTTTTGGTGATGGTGCCCAT
>JAOTTP010000132.1 GCA_029864405.1 Nitrospirota bacterium | reverse complement strand
TCCAGGTTTCGCCCGGTAAATAGGGTTTGCTGAAAAAAGCCGATTCGCTGATTCACTCAAACTTCCCCAAGGCATTGCGGGATCCTGGCCTCTCTGATCTCGAGACGAGACACACGATTGTCACGAACCATGGGTTGTATCTGGAGCCACCAGAGACTCAGCACGCCATTCCACGTCCTCTTCCAGCCTTGCCACCAAACACCCAGCCAAGAACAAAGAGCTCGGGTGAGGAGATGTTCCAAGTTCATCACGAGAAAGGAGATGTGAATCATTGTTGCGGAGGTCAGCGCGAGTTTGGCCATCAACCGTCCGAGCCCAAACCGGCGTTTGCCCTGTCCAAACTTGCCTTCCACTGCCATCCGGGCGGTGGCATCGTCCTGGGCCTGTTGGTGGGCCTGCTTCACCTGCTCGGCCGTGGCCTCACTCACTCTCCGTGGGCGGCCCAACGGTGGCCCTGAAAGACGAATCCCTTTGCTCTGACAGTAGCGCCGGTTCTCGCGGGTCCGGTAGATTTGATCCACGTGCACCGAGGCCGGGTCATGGCCAAACCGGCGGCGGTACGCCTCGATTTGTTGCACGAGATCCACGGATTCATTGTAGGCATTCCAGCTGATGCGATCCACAAAGCTGACTCCCTCCACCACACTGACGGCGATCTTCGCGCCAAACTCAACGGGGGTCCCCGCTTTGCCCCGCACGATGGGCCGAACGTGCGGCTGGCTGATGCTCACAATCCGATCGGCGATGCGGTGACAGCGCTGCCTATACATCCAGAGCTGTTGTCGATAGAGTTCCTGAATCACCAGCAGCTGGCGATAGTGCTGACGGGGTAAGGCAACCAGCAGCCCGTCTTCGGCCATACGGGCAATGGCGGACAGATTGCGCCGCAGATACCGAAGCTGTTGGCCACACCCCTTTCTGAGCTTCCGTCTCCCCGGCTTTCTGGCTTTGGCGACTCGCAAGTACGCCTGTCTCGCCTTCTGTCGATACGTGCGGGGCTTCTTGGCCGGAGTGGTTCGACAGGCATGCATGTGGTCAATCATCTCTTCCGTTTTCTCGCGAGCTGCATTCAGCAGCTTGAGGTCCGTGGGATAGGTGATATCCGCCGGCACACAGGTGGCATCGATGAGCAGCTGACCGTTCGGGGGTGCGGGCTCGTCTGTCTCCTTGGTGTCGACCAGGGCCGTGGTGGGCTGAACGTCGACGATCAGCCGGGCAATGGCCTCATTAATTTCCTCTAAACTCTCATGGGTAAATCGCTTGCGGAAGAGGGTCAAGAGGGAATGATGAAAGGGGGCCTCGTCTTGATACGTCGTGAGGCCTAAGAAGTACTGCAGATAGGGGTTCTCGGCAATCTGCTTCACCAGTTCACGATCCGTCACGCCCAGGCGTTCTTTTAAGATGAGTGCCCCCAGCGCGAGGCGTGACGACTTCGCGGGCGAGCCCAGGTCCTCTTGGGAAAACTGTTGCGCATACGCCGTATCGACGACCGCCCACGGGATCTGTTGCGCCAACATGACCCAGCGGTTATCACTCCGGAGTTTCCCGCCAAAGGGCAGGATGAAATCTTCCACATACTCGTCAAAGGTCAACTGATTCACAGGGGGTTTCCGGTACATGAGGTCTCCTGGTGCAAGCTTTTTGGGGTGGGCAAGAACATTCCTGTGCACGTCGTCTCTTGTTGTACAAGCCAAAGCCCACTCGAATCAACTCATTCAGCTTTTATCAGCAAGCCCTAAATAAGTGAGCCAACCCGGGATGGTTAAACGATGAGGAACTGGTGAAATTGCCGAATTGATCGAGTAAGGTAAACGCATCGGTTGAAGTGAGTCCTCCGTTACTTTGCAGTGGAAGAACATCGACAAGGCTAATTTGTACGCTAAGTTGTTCAGTGAAAATTCCATCCACCACGTTCATGCGCGCGATGACCGCCGCATCGGGATCAGCATTGGCGTTGTTAAATTGCTGATCTGTGACCACAGTCATGTCAATATTCCGCGTAGCTCCTTGGGCGGCTACTCCGACGCGGTCTTGTAGTTCTTCGATTAAGGCGCCAAAGCTGGTCATTGGGTGTGTGGGCATTCCTCCTGATCCGCCCAAACCACAGGTTCGGGTGCCCAAATCTTTCGTGTCAGAAAGACGATAGATGGTATGTCCCAATGGGGTTTGGGTTGGAGCTGTTCGTAATGCTGAGGCGATAACCGACATGGGATCGATGATATAGGCTTCCTGTCCGTCCCAGATCATGCCTGACCATTGGCCTCCGATACGAGTAAGCCGCACCCAGGAACCAGGGATTCCTTCGAGAGTGCCACGATAAAATTTCAGCTTCTGTTGAATGTGGGCGCGCTTCTGAGTGGGGACCTTGGCAATGAGTCGCGAATTGGGCTCCAGGGAAACAAGAAATAGCTTCCCAAAGGCCTCAAAAGACCAGGTGAAAAATGAAGAATTTGAAAATTGGTCGTTAGAGGGACGTTCCAAACTTTGGAGTGCGGCCTCAGGAAGTGTTTCGGAATACAAGATTTCAAAAGGGGGACTTTGGGAAATCTCTCCATTTGGGTCTATGGATTTTCCCAATGATGGATGAGCGAGAATGAGGGTCGACAGAATGAGCAGAAAAAAAACCGAAAA
>JAOTTP010000131.1 GCA_029864405.1 Nitrospirota bacterium | reverse complement strand
CTGGACCATAGGGCTCATCGCTACACCGATGAGCATGCATGCCCAGAAATTTTTGGCAGGACTCTTCCACTTATGCAAAACCGGATATTTCTGACTGACTGTTATCACTGTCGTCCACCCCTTGTAAGATTAATCCTGGGTAAAACGGAATCATGCGGCGATCCTCACATCATCACCGATGGCCGCCACCGCCACCCGACGATCGCCCGCCACCGCCGCCTCCCGATGACCGCCCTCCCCCACCAGACGATTTTCCTCCTCCCCCACCCGACCGGCCTCCGCGACTGCCACTGCCGCGAACGCCACTTGATCGCGCCGATGAGCCACGGAAGCTCTCACGGCCACGCGACCCAAATCGCTGCACATCGGCTCCATGGCCCACGCCATCGAAAGCATGGGGCTGCCGATCAGTCTGACTGAACGCCCGGCCGGGTACGCCTGCCCGCTTGCCTGAACGACCGGGGGCCTCGACATGCTTGCTTCTCCCTACACCTCCCGGAAATGAGGGAACGCCGCGCCCACGAAACTCCCCACGTCCTTGGGACAAGACACGACCACGGCCAAATTGTTGCCCCAATACATGGTCTCGATAGGGCACACCCCGCCGATGGCGCGGCGAATGTTGCCAGACCCTCCGGACACCACCTCGATGAATCACAACCTGATGGCGCGGGTAATACACGGTGCTAAAGAAAAATCCGGCCCCTAAGGCAATGCCCACCCCCCAATAGAATCCGCCCCTCAATCCTAGCCCGAGGTAATAGCCAGGCCAGACGGGCCAATAGACTGGCGGGTAGCCCGCCCACCACCAGGGTCCATACACCACCAGCGGATCGTAGTAGGGCACGTAGATGACCTGGGGATTTGCCGAAGCAATCGCAATCGATTCGTCTTCTTGGGTGACCTGTATTTTATCATTGGAGCTGAGATGCCCCGTGTCTTGCGCCTTTTGTCGTAAGGTTTGAACCGTATCCATCACCGCAGGTTGTTGACTCAGAAATGCATCGCCGAGCTCTTGCATCCATGTCAACTTTTCGTCCATCTGCATGAGGATCTGCGGAAAGGCCACCAGGGATTTGACGCTGGGATCCCATGGCATATCCTGAACGGCTTGTACGGCTTGCTCGCCTTTGAGCTGGGGATTCCCTTAAGACCAGCGGGCGGCTTCCACGACCTCAAGCGGATAGGTCGCGGCCATGAGAATCTGTGCCAGGAGGGCATCGGGATACAAGGCGATCGGTGCCAACATTTGGTCGAGGGCTTGTTGCGAAAAGACAGGGGAATTCGACGTCTGGTACGGGTCTGGCTCCGGAGTGAACCCGTTTGATGAATCGATCGGATCCTCTGGCTCCTGGGTGAATCCCACCAAAGAAAATCCCACTGTCAGCTGAAACACCAGCACCGATATAAGAACAGGGGTGAATCGTTTTTTCATCATGCCATCTCCTTGTCCCATGGCCAATCTTACTCGTTGACCCGCATCGTTGCACTCCAGGCTTTCTCGTGAATCGACAAGAGCGAAGGGCACTCGTTCTGCGATGTCAGTGACCCTCTTCATCTTACACCTTCAGATACCATTCACCAATGGCTAATCCTGGCGGCCATGCTACCCATTACGGAAATCGGCATCTGGACGTAGATCAAAAGGTCCCACCACCAAACGTGCTCTTTGGGTCTGGCCTTTCTTGTCATGATGGCTTAGGATGAAACAGTTTTTTTTCAACATGTGGAAGCGCCCACCATGCTCACATGAGGCAATCCACTCTATCTGGTGTCCACCATGAATAGTCATCGAAAGAAACGCTCAAAAAAATCAGGCCTTCCGCCTGGCACACCTATTCATATCGGGGAACCCCGCACCGAACCCGTTCACATTCACTCCGTCACTTATAGTAAAGCCGCACTTCAAGAACAAGATTTAACACAGAACGACGCATTCTCCTGTTCACTCTCCGATACCACTCGAACCTGGCTGAGGGTACAGGGAGTTCATGACCTCGCACCGCTCAAGCACATTGCCACAGGCTTTCAACTCCACCCATTAGTCCTCGAAGATTTGGTGAATACGGAACAACGCCCAAAGGTTGAAGACTACGAGCAGTATATTTTTCTTGTCCTCAAACATATCACCTGGCACGAAAAGACCCGCACCATACAGACGGAGCAAATCAGCCTGATTTTAGGTCAGAATTTTGTGTTGTCCTTCCAAGAGGGCAACCATGACGTCTTCCATCTTGTGCAGACCAGGCTACAAAACGGGAAGAGTGGGATACGGACCCATGGGAGCGATTATCTCTTCTATGCATTGCTTGATGCCGTCGTCGACAATTACTTTTTTGTGCTCGAAGCCTTGGGGGAAGAAATTGAGAACCTTGAAGGACGAGTCATGAACCAACCCGGGCAGGAGTCGCTACAGTATCTCCATGAATTGAAACGAGAAATGATTGTCTTGCGAAAGGCGGTCTGGCCGCTCCGCGAAGTGGTGGGGCGTTTGAGCCGTGGGGAGTCTGCCTTTGTGTGCCAGAGCACTCAAGTCTATTTCCGAGATGTGTATGATCACACCGTGCAGGTGATCGAAACGATTGAAACCTATCGTGAGATGCTCACCGGCATCTTAGAAATCTATCTCACCAGCCTC
>JAOTTP010000024.1 GCA_029864405.1 Nitrospirota bacterium | reverse complement strand
GAGGGGTGATCGAGGGGTCTCCGGTATGGGCGCCAATTTCCCCTAGCCCCTTGGCTGCGGCCGCTCGAATCGCCGAGTCCGTCCGCGTGTGAAATATTTCCGTTAAGAGGGGAATGGCTTCGCTGCCCGTGCTGGAAAGGGCCACGATGGCCTCTTCCGCTAGTTCAGGATCTTGAATGAGTTCTTTAAGGAAAGGCAGGGTATCGTGGGATTGCACCTGAGGCAATAAGGATAAAATTCGTAGCTTTCGTTTATTCGGTGTCTGGGGGTTATTGAGCAATTCAAAAAGACGGGAATCATGCCCCCATTCCGCAGCGATCATAACAGGAAAATCAAATTCTTGAATCGTTTCGGCTAACTGTTGGATGGCATAAGGCCCCGATTGTGGAGCATTGGCGATTTTCGCGGCCTCACTGGAGTCTTCAAATGATGTTCGGGCTTCTTTATACCAACCTAAGTCTCGTCCCTCCAACTGATAGGAAAAGAGACAGGCCGGGCCTTTCCAGAGGCGGGATGGGGCGCCGACATGGTCTGCATCACCACCGGCACGAGTGGTGCCGGCCCATTTTTTCTGTTCTTCGCATTTCACATTTACCATCACGTCGAATGAATCATCTCGATTGGTCACCACGGTATAGCCCAATTCTTCTAAGCGTTGTCGCACAACAGTTTCAATGACTGTTCCATCTACTTTGCCACGCTCTGTCAACGCCAGGACGTGAATCAGGATCGTTTGAATGGTGTCGAGTTGCGCTTTTTGTTTCGAGTCGAGATACGTCCGCCGGGCGAAACCCTCTGAACTGAAAAGCCCAACGAACAAAACAATGGTGATGAATCCACATACCCCCCATGTCCTCATGCCTGACCTCCCTCCGTACGATGTCGTGAGGTGTTAACTGATGTGACCATCTAAGTCTATTTGTTTGTAGGTCCAACTGGTGGCCTCCCGCAGGTCAGCCATTTGTTTTGAATTGTCAAAAATCACCCAAATCTTCTGTTGAAGTTCTCTCATTGGTTTTAGGGAATGTTCCCAGCGTTGCTTTCCAATAGCCCAGACCACTTCGGTGAGAACGGGGAAATCAATATCTTCCGAGGTTTTCAGTTGAGGCAAAATTGACGAGACGTATTGCACCAACGGAGGAATCGTTCGGGGATCTCCCGTCTTGGCCGCCAGATTGCCCAACGTCTTTGCCGCTTCCGCTCGAATGCTGGATTGTCGACTGGTTTGGAATAAATCAATGAGTAACGGAATGGAATCCGCACCGGCTCCAGAGAGGGCATTGATGGCTTCCTGCTGTAAATCTGTGGACTCGAGGAGTTTGGTCAGTTGAGGGAGCGCCTCCTCTGCGTGAAGGTCACTGAGAGCATAAAGGATTTTGACTTTCCGAAGTTTGGGCGTATTGGGATTATCCAAGAGTTGGAGCAGACGATCGACCTGCCCCCATTCGGCTGAGAGAAGGACAGGGAAGTCATATTCTGTCAGTCGTTGATTGAGATGGTCCATGGCAAACTGCCCGGCATCGTCTATCTGCGCCTGCTTTGCGGCATGTCTGGCATCAGGAAAGGTCGTGCGCACCTCTTTTTTCCACTGTAAATCCGCACCTTGAAGGAAATAGGTCAAGAGACAGGCAGGACCTTTCCAGAGCCGGTCTGGAGCGTCCGCCAGATCCATGTCTCCTCCGGTGGGAGATGTGCCGGTCAACGTCTTCTGTTCTTCACATTTAACTTTCACTTCTACGTCGTGAGTCTGGGAGCGGTCAGTGGTCACCGCATACCCAATGTCTTCCAAACGCGCCTTGACGGTGGAAGCAAGCGGACCAGCCTCGTAGGCTCCTTTTTCCGTTAAGGCCAAGACCTCGACCAACACGGTCTGTGCATGTTCTAACTGAGTTTTTTGCTCTGCTGTGAGATGAATGCGCCGGGCTTCTGATGGCGTCCCCCACACCCAGGATAGTACGATGAGGAAGATAACAGGCCAGGTTTTCATAGCACCCTCCTTGGCGACAAATTATTTGCCACCGTGAGTGACCACGTCGGCTGAATGCTGAGTGGGAACAAGGAATCTCGACACCCCTGTCGCAACGTTCATTTAATATACTCTTCAGATTACATATGGAGCAACTGAAAACTGTGCCTAGACCTTCCTCCTGATTGGCCCCGTACGACCTCTCATTCCTTTGCCTGTATTGCAGCAGGGAGTTAAAAGACGCAATGATTCTTTCCACGTGATTATTCCAGCATAGGCTGGCTCGTAGGGAGAATATGGGTGCTCTCAGATACCTTTGCTGCAAGAAGAATGAGGCGAACAACCGGAAACAGACTAGAGCGTACGGAAGAGGAGTGAGCAGGGAGAATGACGCAGATGAAATGTTCCAACATTCCTATTGATAAGTTGAACCCCTGCCGGTCTCAGGCTATACTCGGCGAATGTCACAGGCTCCAAAATTTTTATTTATAGGGGCGGGTAACATGGCCGAAGCCTTGGTGTCCGGTATTCTTAAGGCCAAACTTGCTCCTCCTACCAATATTTCTGCCACGGATATTTCCTCCAGCCGATTAGAGCATTTCAAGAAGACCTTTCAGATTGTGGTGGGGTCTGACAATGCTGAAGAGGCCAAACGCGCCGATGTGATCATTCTGTGCGTGAAACCTCAGATCATGGCCATGGTGGCGTCGGAAATTAAGGACCAGCTTTCTCCGGAGCAACTCCTGATTTCTGTCGCAGCGGGTTATTCCCTAACGCGCATCCAAAAAGATGTCGGGATAAAGATGTCTCTTGTCCGTGCTATGCCGAATACCCCAGCAGTCATTCAGGAAGGGGTCACGGCCTTAGCCGGGAGTTCCAGACTTCCCCTCCATCATCTCCAACTTGCTCAAACAATTTTTGAATCGGTAGGGAAAGTGGTGATAGTGGAGGAATCCTTAATGGATGCCGTCACCGGATTGAGTGGAAGTGGGCCCGCCTATATTTATCTGGTGATTGAAGCGCTCACAGACGGTGGGGTACGGGTCGGTCTTCCGCGAGCGGTAGCCAGTGTGCTTGCGGCGCAAACGGTATTAGGGGCGGCCCGCATGGTACTTGAAACTGGCGAACATCCTGCTTTGTTGAAAGATCGTGTGACGTCACCCGGTGGGACGACTATTGCGGGTCTTCAACAATTAGAAGCTGGGCAGTTACGGGCAACCTTTATGAAGGCCGTCGAGGCTGCTACCGCGCGGTCTCAGGAGCTTGGGCAATAAGGAACGAGGCGGCGGCGTGCACATGGCATACGGCTTTTTTTGAAAGGAGTACACGGTGCAGTATTGGGTCAAAGTCACCTTTGTTGATAATAAAGAAATAGAATTCAAGGATGCTATCCGGCATACCATTAGCGATGATATGGAAATTCTTGAGATTGATACTCCCAAGGAAGTCACCATCATTCCCCTGAAGCAAATTAAGTATTTTTCTTGTGATGCTAGTGTCTTTGCCAAGTAAAACGGCAGAAACATTGAGAAGGAGGAGTAGGAGTCTCTCAATATTCGCATTGGATTATCCGAAAAGATTGGTAAGTACTGGATCCCATGCGTTACATGAACGTATTTTCTAATAAATGATAATACTGCAAAGCTTTCAACCTATTGATTCGTCAACAGAAAGCTGTCAGATTCCGTCTCTTTCATAGAGAAAAGCGGGAAATCTCTTCTTGCCTAATTCAGCCCTTTATGCGACCATAACTCTATCCCGAGTTCTCATGTGCATTTTCTTCCCTATACTCCTAATTCCAAAACGGCAAATAACGATTCGTTGAAGACGTTGAAGGAATGATGATCGTCATGGAAACCATAAAACAGGTCAGTAAACAGATTGGTCTGGTCCTTACCTTATTGGGGGGATTGTTGATCCTTTGGGAGCTTCCTCACCATGACCGAAATGCGCTCTCTCATCAGGAGCGGATCGCACAATTAGGCACAAAGCTGCCTGCGTATGAGGTGAAGACCTTTTTGCGACATATCGAAACCAGGCTTCCTTCTTATCGTGAAGAGTTTAAGCAAGCTGAAAAAAAATCAGGGATCTCATGGATGTTGTTGGCAGCCATGGCCTATCAAGAGTCTCAATGGAATCACAAGGCCGTCAGTCCTACCGGGGTTCGAGGGATTATGATGCTCACACGTTCCACGGCCTCGGATCTGGGAATCAAGAACCGGCTTGACCCTTCAAAAAGCATTACAGGTGGGGCTCGCTATCTGTCGTATTTACAAAAGCGGGTTCCTGACGACATTCGAATGCCGGATCGAATGTTTATTGCCCTTGCGGCCTATAATGTCGGCATGGGACATATTGACGATGCTCGATTGCTTGCTGAGCGTTTAGGGAAAAACTCGGATCAGTGGGAGGATCTTAAGAGCATACTTCCCCTCTTGGCTCATAAAGAGTATTACCAGGATCTGCCTCATCGCTATGCTCGCGGGTGGGAACCTGTAAAATATGTGAAGCGTATTCGAGCCTATCGAAATATCCTTCAGCAAGTCGTGAAGCGTGAAGCGAAAAGCTCGCAAGTGGATATTTAACTTGTTCTTCCTTTGTTTTTGATCTCTCGCCTCTCTCCGGTAGCATTCTTCCTGGATTTATTCCCTTTGTTTTGTCTGGTCACAAACCTCTACCTCCGTCCTTTCTCTCGCCAATCCAGATATCCAGAAGTGGAGTCATTGCGCGTAGTAGTTGAATACGCAAAAACCGAAAACATGTCTTTTAGAATCGTGGAAGATGGAACGACGGAAAATTTAAGGAAAAGGGAAATCTGATCTCTAGGGAGTGCGGGTACCAAGAGGTTGATCTGGCTGGGCACGTTCAATGGAGAGGGCGGTATCGTTTGACAAAATGCGGGCCTTAATCTTATCTCCAAACTTAAAGGATTCGGACATGGCTGTTTGAGGAGTGACTTCTATACGAATTTCTCCTTTCTCCCCTCTGACAACATAAAAAGTTCCATCGATCATTAAGACTTCGGCCACAACGGTACGAATTTTTGGAGAAACCTTGGGAGCAGTTGCTGATGAGTCCTTTTGGGGGAGTGTGGATTCTGATTCGGGGGCCCTCACAACGGGAGGTGCCGTCGGCGTCGAGGGCATGGGGGTCTCCTCCAAGCGAATGCCGGGGGATTCATCCGGAGTCGCACGAACAATGGATAACGCTCGATCTTGTGGCGTAACCCGTGCCTTAATCCGATCCCCAAACTTGAAGGATTCTGACAATTGAGTTTGGGGCGTCACTTCAATTTGAATCTCTCCATAGTCGCTTCGGATGATATAAAAACTTCCATCTACCATTAAAATGTCGGCAATGATAATCCGTACATTCGATGACCTTTTTGTAGAAGGAGGTGTCGGTTCCGGCGAAGGGCCGGTGGATGAAGCGGATGGGGGAGGCGTGGAGATGGAAGCTCTGCCGGTTGTCCCAATAGGTTCGCCTGGTTGAGCTCTTGTAATGGCGATAGCCTCGTCGTTAGGTAAGAGGATCGCTTTTATACGATCGCCAAAAGTGAATAACTCCGACAGTTGAGTTTCCGGGGTGACTTCAATTCGAATTTCTCCACGTTCCCCACGGACAACATAAAACGCTCCATCGATCATGAGGAGGTCCGCAACGACTGTTCTGGTTTTTGGGGGAGAGGATGGGTGTGAATGGGCTTGAACCAATTTTGCACCATCACCTTCAGCTGCAAAGAGGGGTTGAGAGAATAGCACTCCCAGGCAGGCTACAAGAAGCAACAACGATCGAGAAACATTGAGAAGAGGCGTTAAAGGAAGAAGGTGCAAGAGCTTCATGCGAGTAGGCGAGAGCACCCCCTGAAGTTTTTGTATTCGTGGTGCCGAGGCGCAGAATTGAACTGCGGACACCAGCCTTTTCAGGGCTGTGCTCTACCAACTGAGCTACCTCGGCACACTCGTAGCACTATTAACTTCGAAATGATTTTATACCATAAAGACTTCTTCCTTTTCCAATCAATCCCGCCAGCTTTTTTCCGTCTAGAGCATTCATGACATTGGAGGAACGTTTTGGTCATCCTGCCCTTGTTTGCTAGAGAATCCGTGGCTTCTGTCTGTGAGGAGGGAAGCAGCCTTGTTACCAGGTGAACCGGAGAAATCCGCCATTGTAGTCTGGGGCATTGATTGAGGGAGGGAGAAGAAGAGGTTGTTCCTGTTTGAGGTTCAGTCCAATTGGTAAATTCTCTGAAGGGACGACTGATTGAAAAGCCTGGATGCTGTGCATTTCGATTCCTAATTCAATGCCAGGTAATTTTCCGGGTGATTTCAGGTGAAGCAGAGAGCTGTTTTGCGATTGCAATCGACTCTTTTTGAAATTGTATTGAAAATATGTTTCCCCCAACAATCTTTTCTCCCAACCTTGTGGCTTTCGAATGTCATTAGACCTTTTTATGGTTGTATTGTCCTCTGGTACCTGATCACCAGCGGTCAACACTTCGTCCGGGTTCATGGCTGCCTCAACATTCCAATCTTCCATTGGACTGAGTAAGAGGCACATACTGAATGAAATGGAAGTGAGTGCCAGGAGTGAAACGTTGGGCATTTTTGATGTCAACACGATGAGACTCCCGTCTTATTTTTCCGTGGGCTAAGAGTATTCTACCATAAGGCATGGGCCGCAAGGCTTAGATCTGTCTGCTACTTCTTGTTTTCAAGTTGACATCAATGTCGTGAGCAATTGTACTTTCGCCTCTAGGCAAGCTTTTCAGCTAATCTTTTATTTTACATTCGGATTTGGAAAGTTTCTACTCGGTATGGATAGCCTCGGGACTGATCCAGAGTATGAGTGGAGTAATTCATTTTTTTCGCTGGAAGGGAGCCAACCTTAAGATTGCAACTTTGGTAACTGGCTTCAGAGCGTTGAGGTACATTATAACGCTAACGTATGGCTAGTGGAAAACAAACCATATTTTGAAATTTCAAGGAACAGGAGAAATCTTACTGTCCCATGAACCTCATGAGTTTCAATAATGAACCGGTTCAATCCGCGCGCAATTTCCCTTCTCCTGCCTGTCCACCTCATTCGTTCCCTCACGGGGAGGAAGAGTGCGATGAAAGAGGTTCGCTTCACAGACGATAGCAGGTATCTGTTGATCAACCCCTTGCACTCGAATGTTTTTGTGAACAGAGGCAAGGTTTCGTTTGTGTGCTCGACCACGTGGTGTGCGGTGTTGGTTCAGCAAGAGGGCTATTGAGCACTGACTCAAATCATCGCTTCCTTGACGGTTTTTGGGACTGCGAGGTATTCTCCAGCACTATTCCGCACGCAATCATTGTCACGTCCTTTATCCGCCACAGGCTTCTATGACCATGGAAAACGATAAGACTATGCAAACAGATGAATCTCAAAATGACCTTGAAGTTTCGGAAAAAGAAAAAGAGATCTCCCCGGAGGATTACCTGGAGCCCTTACTTCAACGAGCCAAACAGGCTGCCCGCCCCCTGAGTGGATTAATTGCCATGAAAAAGAATGCGGCGTTAATGGCCATGGCTGATGGGTTAGAGGCCGGGGAAGAAGCGATTCTTGCGGCCAACGAAGAAGATCTTACAGCAGTCGAAGGGGATACCTCACGGGAGGCCATGGCGGATCGACTTCGATTGACGCCAGCCAGAATTGCCGACATGGCTACGCACATTCGCGAGATTGCGCAATTACGGGATCCTGTTGGCGAATCGATGGGCTTCTGGCAACGACCCAATGGGATGAGAGTCGGTCGAGTACGCGTGCCCATTGGGGTGATCGGGATCATTTATGAATCTCGCCCCAATGTGACCGCTGATGCGGCAGCCCTCTGTCTCAAATCGGGCAATGTGTGCGTGCTGCGAGGAGGGTCCGAGGCGCACCATTCCAATCTGGCTCTTGCTAAGATTCTTGGAGAGGCAGCTCAACAGGCAGGAATTCCAGAAGGGGCGATTACCTTTATCGATAAGACTGATCGCGAGGTGGTCCTTGCTCTGCTCAAAAGCGACAGGTTTGTTGACCTCATCATCCCTCGTGGCGGAGATGCGCTTATGCAGACGGTGACTCAGCACGCAACCATCCCTGTGATTAAACACGACAAGGGGGTCTGCCATATTTATGTGGATTCGGACGTGGATCTGGCCATGGCCCAACGAATCAGTTTTAACGCGAAGGTTCAGCGTTCCTCGACCTGTAACAGCATGGAAACCCTTTTGGTGCATGAGAAGGTGGCCAAAAAATTCTTGGTACCGTTGGCCGAGCAGTATGTCGAAGCAGGGGTCGAAATGCGGGGATGTCCGAAAACCTGTCAGATCCTTTCTCAGGCCAAACCTGCCCAAGATGACGATTTCGGAAAAGAATTTTTATCCTTAATTGTGGCGATCAAAGTGGTGAAGGATATGGAGAGCGCCATGGACCACATCCACCAATACGGTTCCCGCCATACGGACTCTATTCTGACCAATGACTATGATCGGGCTCTACGATTTTTGCGAGAGGTGGATTCCAGTGCGGTGATGGTGAATGCATCGACCCGCCTGAACGATGGCTATGAATTTGGGTTGGGTGCCGAAATTGGCATTAGTACGACCCGCATTCATGCACGGGGACCCATGGGCTTAGAAGATTTAACCTGTTCCAAATTTGTGGTATACGGCTCCGGTCAAATCCGGGAGTAAGGGCTCGATCGGTTCGATGCAGTGTTCTCAACTATTCTTTCTGTCAACGATCCTGTCTAGGGGTGTTGTCTTCAGAGGCTCTCTGCCTTCTGAGTTTTCCCATGCTTCACCATGAACGTTCAGTGCGTGTTGCAACATCCTCAAGCCTTACGTTTTCCTGCCAATCAGATCTATAAACACGAGTGGGAGTCGGCAGGTGGGCAGATCATTGAACAGCCCACGGGTCATTGTGTGTTGTATGGCAATCATGGGCAACGAATCCTGCTGGCTGATCCGGAAGGAAATCCTCTCCATGAATGCTTGTGGGAGCAAAAGCCAGCGGGTGTTTTTTCGCTTGTTTCCGCCCGTCTTCGATTGGATTGGGGACAATGGGTTGGGATTAAGCCGGAAGGGTTAGTCAATACCATTTCCTTAGATTTATCCCGGCGGCCGGGCTGGGAACGGATCACTCAAGATGACTTGCGTCAGATGGCAGCCCGGTCCTTGCACTCCGACTTGGAGATGGTCAGATTTTTTTATCGGGATGAGGATGTCGTCCTTCATGGTGACGGGCAAGCCACGATTCACCAGATCAAAGACGCCTTTTATGTGTTACCCAATGGGTCGTTTGAAGAAGCCAGGTTCATGTCATGTATGAGCCGGATGGAATGGAGTCGGATTGATTACCTGCCGGTGGTAGAATTGTTTTTATCCCTTTTGCCGGGAACGGGCAGTGCGACATTTGAATTCATCCGAGGTCTCTATGATGATCAAAACATCACTGGCGCTCGCCCCTTGCAATACAGGGGTATCCCCGTATATCCCTCCGAGGCCGCGTTCCGGCTCTTCAGTTTATTTTTTACCCCTTCCGTTTCTTCCACCCTATCCCCTCTGGAAGTGTTTTTGGATCCTGAACGGTCTCATGAAGTCCACTGGCTTCCCGCTGCGGGTTTTCCCATTCGCTATATGGATGAAGAACAGCACCTTTGCGTGACGGTCAGAAACCAGATGATCCAAAAAGTGACATGGTGGGATGATCCCGCTGGCCTATCGTTTAACCGGATACACGAGTCAGGTTTGCCGGTGTCGGACAATCGTGGAGCGGGAGTTGCGGGAGATCACCTATGGTTATTTGATGGCTCCGGACGGAAGGAATTGACCATCCGACCATCCTGGCAGCTGTCTAAGCCTAGCCATCCGGTTTCCTGGCAGCCGCTCGACAGCACGTGGCGGGACGGTTTTCCGATGAAACCACCTGTACTTGCTCCGCTGGAAGCCTTCTCTGCGGTTTTACTGTACCCCGATAAGCCGGAGATGATTGGCGAACAAGAAAGTCAACCTTTTGTCTTTGATTTCTTGGATGATTTCTTTGAAGAACACCCGGACCTCTTGCGTGGGCGATCTGACGCCACACGCGTCTTGCTTTCGCATTGCGAGGCGGGATTGGGTTCGTGTCTTCATTTCCAGGAATCTCAAATCCATACGATTTGGTACACCTGGCCACATTTTGCCCAAAAGCATGCCCAATCCATTTGGAATAGGCTTTCTAGGATGGATCGTTTGGCGTGGTTTCCAAATTTTCAATTCATCCCCTTTGAGCAGCCCATGTTGGAAACGTTGCCAAACACGTATGATTGGATCTATCTCTGGGTCCCCTTTTTAGATTATACAGACACGACGGTGATCAACCGTTGGGGTAGTTTTTTGACCACTCATCTTTCTAGGGGAGGTGTCGGCTATGTGGCTGGTCCTCCCGTTTTGGGAGAGAACCTCCAGAGTCAGGGTTATCAAATTATTCATGCGACCGCAGGAGACTCCATGCCCACTTTCCGCATCCACCAAACAATTCTTCCCAATGGATGGCTCAATCCAGAATTGACGGTCTGGATTGTTCAAAATCCTAGTCGGCCCTAGTTCCAAGGGGACCTACCTTACCAGTTCAATTGTCGGTTGCCTCCTGCAGATGACGATGCCTCTTTTTCCGATCTTGACAGCAGGGCGTTGCGCGAATAGTATGGAGAAACCTTTAAGACCCATCCGGCGAGGTGGGTAAGGAGAATAAAGCGATGGCGGCCACTAATTGGCCATATTATGTGCGCCCTTCTCATGTCGTTCTGAGAAGGGTTTTTTTTGTCTTCATGAAGCGTAATGGGGCTGCAATGACATGAACATTTCTCCACGACCACACGAACGACCTTTAATGGATGCCCAGGAAATGGCCAGGGCCTTAACTCGGATTAGCCATGAGATCCTGGAGCGGAACAAAGGCATTGAGGGGGTAGCCTTGGTGGGGATCCGCACAGGAGGGGTGTTCCTCGCCAAGAGACTTGCTGCCCGCATTCAGCAGATCGAAAAACGTGACGTGCCTCTTGGGGAGTTGGATATCACCTTGTACCGGGATGATCTCTCGATTCGAAAAGATCAGCCGGAAATACGAAAAACGACCATTCCCTTTCATATCTCCGATTTAAAAATCGTCTTGGTTGACGACGTACTCTTTACCGGACGAACCATTCGAGCCGCGTTGGATGGGTTGATGGATTTGGGGCGTCCTGCAGAAATTCAACTGGCTGTTCTTGTCGATCGTGGGCATCGGCAACTTCCTATTCGTGCCAATTATGTCGGGAAAAGCATACCCACCGCGCGGGAAGAAAACGTGCAGGTCTTTTTTGAGGAATTAGGACAGGACGATCGAGTCTGTATTGTAACACCGTAACGTCATTATGGGTCTACAACGAAAAGATTTATTGACTATTGCGGCCTTAACGGCTGACGAAATCCAACTGATCCTGACGACGGCCGAATCCCTGAAAGAAGTTGGAGGGCGGGATATTAAAAAAGTTCCGGCCTTGCGAGGGAAAACGGTGGTGAATTTATTTTTTGAGCCCAGTACTCGCACACGAACGTCTTTTGAATTGGCGGCTAAACGACTGAGTGCCGATGTGATCAATTTTTCTCCTTCCACGAGCAGTATGGTGAAAGGGGAAACGTTGGTTGATACCGCCAGAAATATTGAAGCCATGCAGGCGGATATTATTGTGTTGCGCCATTCATCTCCTGGTGCCGCGGAAAACCTCGCGCGATCCGTCAGATCATCGGTGATTAATGCGGGGGATGGATGGCATGAACATCCCACTCAGGCTCTGCTGGATGTGTTTACCATTAAAGAAAAAAAAGGACGTGTCGCAGGCTTGTTGGTGGTGATTGTTGGCGATATTGCGCATAGCCGGGTGGCTCACTCGAATATTCTCGCTCTTACCAAACTAGGAGCAGAGGTGAGAGTCGTCGCCCCACCAACCATGATCCCCCTCGCTCTCGAACATTTCGGCGTGACCGTCTTTTACCATCTGGATGAGGCGTTAATCGGAGCGGATGTGATCATCATGCTACGATTACAACGAGAACGGCTGGGGAAAGCGTTACTTCCCAGCATTCGAGAATATGCCAACCTGTATTGTTTGACTCCGGAACGACTCAAGCTCGCCAAAGCGGATGCCATTGTGATGCATCCCGGTCCTTTGAACCGTGGAGTGGAAATTGCGCCATCCGTCGCTGATAGTGCCGCAGCGGTGATCCTGGATCAAGTGACCAATGGCGTCTCTGTCCGGATGGCCCTCATGTATTTATTGTCAGGATCTGGTGAACGTTCAACCCTTAACGAGTGATCGGACAAGATGACAAAAAAGACCGCACAGCATCCCACCTCTTCTCACCTGCTCTGTATTCAAGGTGGCATCGTGATTGACCCTGGCCATGTGAATGGGCGGGCCGATGTGCTTATTCAAGATGGAAGCATTATCGAGGTCGGTTTTCCACTGACAAACCCTCTTTGTCAGGATTCTTCCGTCACCATCCTTGAGGCCAATGGATGGATTGTGGCGCCAGGCCTTGTCGATTTGCATTGCCACTTACGGGAACCTGGCTTTGAATATAAAGAAACCATCGCGACCGGCGCGGCCTCAGCAGTGGCCGGTGGGTTTACGACCATCTGCTGTATGCCGAATACACAGCCTGTGAATGATAACGCAGCCATCACCAAATTCATGTTGGCCAAAGGACAAGAGGCCGGCAAGGCCCGGGTCTTTCCGATCGGTGCGATCACGAGAAAGTCTGAGGGGGAAGAACTTGCGGATATTGGTGAATTGGTGGAAGCCGGATGTGTGGCCATTTCGGATGATGGCCGGCCAGTGATGAATAGTTTGGTCATGCGGCGGGCGCTGGAGTATGCCAAGGCTTTTGGCATTCCTGTCGTGGACCATTGCGAAGACCTGCATTTAACCGATGGCGGATGTATGAACGAGGGGATGGTGTCGACGGAACTCGGGATGCCGGGTATTCCCGATGCCTCAGAAGAGGTGATGGTGGCCAGGAACCTGGCTCTGGCGGCTCTTACCGGGGTTCATGTGCATCTGGCCCATTTGAGCACCGCCCGTTCGGTGGAACTGGTCCGTCATGCCAAAGGGCAGGGGTTGCCGGTGAGCGCGGAAGTCTGTCCCCATCACTTTTCCATTACTGAAGAAGCCGTCCGCTGTTATAATTCTAATGCTAAAATGAATCCGCCACTACGGACGGATGAAGACGTTCAAGCGCTGAAACAAGGGTTGGTTGATGGGACGATTGATGTCATTGCCACCGACCATGCCCCCCATGCTCTTCAAGAAAAACAATTGGAATTTGATACGGCTCCCTTTGGGATCGTAGGTTTTGAGACCGCTCTTCCGTTGACCCTACGCCTGGTGCATGAGGGGGTCTTGTCCCTTGAACAGGCGATTGATAAGTTAACCAGGTCTCCTGCTCAGCTCTTTCATCTGCCTGTTGGAAGCCTGCAGCCTGGCACCCATGCCGATATCGTGGTGTTTGATCCCAATGAAGAATGGGTGGTGGATCCCACTCAATTTTTCTCAAAAAGTTGGAACACGCCATTTGGAGGTTGGACGGTCAAGGGGAAAGTGAAGATGACATTGGTTGAGGGCAAAATTGTCTATGATGCCCGGTAATTCGTGATGATGAAGCGGGTGAATTGGGGGGTCGTGGGTTTTCTTTTTGAACTCTGTGCCTTAACCTTATGGGTTGGTGGATTGGTCGTCATTGTTGCGGTAGTGATTCCGGCCGTGTTTAATGCTTTTGGGATGGAACCAGCTGGGCGTTTTCTACGTAGGGTTTTTGATGGATTTGGCTTGATGAATGTCTGGATTTTGGTGTTGTTGAGCATCGTGGCAGGAATGCGCTATCGAGCTTTTGGCAGCAATCCCTCAGAACTGTTTTCCGTCTCTTCTGTGGAATGGTGGCTTCTGGCTGGAATGGTTTTGATGACGTTCAGCATTCTTGTGGTCCTTGGTCCTCAGGCGATTGGCTTACAAGAACAGGCCTTTGAGGCGATCTCAAAAGAGGACAAAGATATCGCCTATGCACAATTTTTTCGGCTGCATATGGTCGTGCGGGCTTGCCATTTGGTGAATTTTGGTCTCGCGGCTTCACTCTTTATTGTGAAGGTACGGAAAGTCCTCTTTCACCATTCCGTGGCGACTCGCTAATTGCTGTTGATGATCGTGCGACGGGAATAAGAAGATGATAAAGGAGAGACCATGAAGCCGGCAGTGTTGGCGTTAGCCGATGGAACGATGTTTCGAGGAGGTGCACTCGGGTTCGAAGGCGAAACGGTTGGAGAGGTGGTGTTTAACACCGCCATGACCGGGTATCAAGAAATTCTGACCGATCCTTCCTATAAAGGGCAGATCGTGTTGATGACCTCCACCCAAATAGGGAATTATGGGGTGACCCCGGAAGACAATGAATCACATCGGGTCTGGGTTGAAGGGTTTATTGTTCGTGAAGCCTCCAAGTACCGGAGTAATTGGCGGAGCCGTCAAACCTTTGAAGAATACTTGATCGATCATCGCATTGTGGCGATTCAAGGGATAGACACGCGAGCGCTGACCTGTCATCTCCGTGATCACGGCTCACAAATGGGAGTCATTTCCCATGTGAATTTCGATGACCACGCGTTGCGGGAAAAAGCAAAGGCTGCTCCCTCTCTGATCGGGCGAGATTTGGTGAAAGAGGTCACCTGTCCGCGCGCCTATGAATGGACTGAGAGATCAATCGTTATGGACTCGACCAGTGGTGAATCGTCCATTTGTGATCTGGATACCGCTCAGCCTTCTTGGAACGTCGTGGTTATGGATTTTGGGGTGAAACAGAATATTTTACGAAGTCTCGTGGATCTGGGGTGTCAGGTTCGAGTCGTGCCTGCTTCGACGACCGCTGAAGAGATTCGCCGCCTCAATCCGGATGGAATCGTCTTATCCAATGGTCCAGGAGATCCCGAAGGTGTGCCCTATGCGGTAGAAACCGTCAAGCAGCTGTTGGGCTGGAAACCTCTGCTCGGGATTTGTTTGGGGCATCAAGTGTTGGGATTATCCTTGGGATTGCACACCCATAAATTAACCTTTGGGCATCATGGGGCCAATCATCCAGTTATGGATCTTCGCACCAGAAAGATTGAAATTACCTCACAGAACCATAACTTTGCCGTTGGTCTTCCTCACAAGGAAGATGTCTGTGCGCCGTTGACATCTCTACAGTTTGACTCTTCCGTTGGACGGATGGAAATCACGCATCGCAGTGTGAATGATGGATGTTGTGAAGGGATGGCGGGCCTGGAGAGTCCGATTCTTTCTATTCAGTATCACCCTGAAGCGTCTCCAGGACCTCATGACTCTTCGTATGTGTTCCGGCAGTTTCTAGAAATGATGAAAGGCCAGAAGTGATGTCTACGAGACGGTGTTTCCTGATTCTTCTTCTCTTTGTGGTCAGTGGGTGCATCCATATTGATCTGTTTCCCGGAGGAGGAGCATTGAAGGAAACGATCTTGTCCGGGGAGGGGGACGAGAAGGTGTTGTTAATCGACATTTCCGGCATGCTCACGACGGCCAAGTCCTCGGGTATCGTTGATGAACCCAGTCTTCCCGCACGGATTAAAGAGGAATTGACCAAGGCCGAAAAGGATGACCATGTCAAAGCCATCGTTCTTCGAATTAATACTCCCGGAGGATCGGTTACGGCCTCAGATCTGGTATATCATGAGCTGAAAGCCTTTAAGAAAAAACGTACGCTGCCCGTCATTGCAGCCATTATGGATTTGGGGACTTCCGGTGGATATTACATCGCGATGGCCGCCGACCATGTTGTTGCGCATCCCTCGACTATTACGGGAAGTGTCGGGGTCATTATGGTGACCATGAATGCCCAGGGCCTGCTTGAAAAGGTTGGAGTGCAACCAACCGCGATTGTTTCGGGTCCTATGAAAGCTATGGGCTCTCCGTTTCGGCCTATGAACGAGGAAGAGCAGGCTATTTTCCAAGGGGCAATTGATCATTTGTATGAGCAGTTTCTTGCGGTGATTGAAGAGGGAAGACCCGGTTTGAGCAAGGAGCACATTCGCAGGTTAGCCGATGGGCGGATTTTTACCGCCGATATTGCCAAAGCCCAAGGTCTTGTGGATGACATTGGGTATCTGGAGGAGGCGCTAGATCTGGCCAAAAAAGAAGCCAAGTTGGAACACGCCACAGTCGTGACCTACATCAGGGGAGGGGGAACTCATCACAATATCTACTCACAGTTCGATCCTCCTCAGATTGGGCCTATCGGGTTTCCTCAAGTCGATGCGCATTCTCTTTTCAACGTATTGACCGGAGGGACACCACAAATGCTGTACATGTGGATGCCGTAAGTCTGCCGATGTAGCGAAGTGAAGAATGTTACTACTATGACCCAGCTAACCCTCTATGGAAGATTTTTTCTAGGGGTCATGGCCAGTGTGATGTGCGCGTTTCTGTTGCTGAGCTCAGCTTGTCAAAAGGCTCCGGGCACGGCCAGAGATCAATTGATTTATATTTCGGAGGAAAAGGAAATTGCCCTGGGGCTTGCAGCATTTCGCGAGGTCCTGAAGTCGGCGCCATTAAGCAGAGATCCGGAAATTACCTTAATGGTGAATCGTGTGGGGCAACGCATTGCCAAGGCAGCAAATAAATCGGAATATATCTGGGAATTTGCCGTCATTCAGGATGATGATCAAGTGAATGCCTTTGCGTTGCCAGGGGGGAAAGTGGCCGTGTTTACCGGTATTTTAAAATACACACAAACAGAAGCCGGACTTGCGACGGTGATGGCACATGAAGTTGCCCATGCGTTGCAACGGCATGGAGCCGAGCGATACAGTCGTGGGATTCTGGAACAAATTGCTCAAATCGGGGCTTTGGCTGGTGCCGCCGCCGGGGGCGTCGACCCTGGCCTGGCTATTGGTGCCATGAGTGCCTATGGAGTGGGCGTGGCCCTTCCCAATTCCCGTGACCAGGAAACGGAAGCCGATTTTATTGGGCTGCAATTGATGGCAAAGGCCGGATATGACCCGAGAGAAGCGGTGCCTTTTTGGGAACGCATGAGTGGGTGTCCGAGAAAAATGATAGGGAAATTCTGTTTTCGCAGTCAAAATGCGATTCCGGAATTTTTATCCACTCATCCTTCTGATGTGACCAGGATTAATCAAATTGAAGCCTGGATTCCCCAAGCGATGAGATTCTATCATCCTGAGACAGCGCCTCCCGTATCACCTGAAACTCCTCAAAAAATACCGATGCCCGGATCTGTTTCAAAATCCTGAGAGCCCATCATGCCACGTAGAAACGACATCCATCGAATTTTGTTAATCGGCTCTGGACCGATCGTCATTGGTCAAGGTTGTGAGTTTGACTATTCCGGAACGCAAGCGTGCACGGCGCTGAAGGAGGAAGGCTTTGAAGTCGTCCTCGTCAATAGTAATCCGGCCACTATTATGACCGACCCGGATCTCGCGGATCGGACCTATGTGGAGCCGATTACCGTAGAAGTGGTGGAAGCGATTCTGGAGCGTGAGCATCCTGATGCCCTGCTTCCCACCATGGGAGGGCAGACTGCGCTGAATGTCACCGTGGAATTAGTGAAACGAGGTATCCTGGAAAAACACGGAGTTCAACTCATCGGAGCTTCCTATGAATCAATCCAAAAGGCCGAAGATCGGGAATTATTCAAACAGGCGATGAAGCGAATTGGATTGAACGTGGCGGCAAGCGGGGCATTTCGGTCAAGAGAAGAAGCGTTGCAACTCCTTGAAAAAATAGGATTTCCCGCTATCGTCCGTCCATCGTTCACCTTGGGAGGAGCAGGGGGCAATATTGCCTATAACCGTGAAGAGTTTGATAAATATATTGATTGGGCTCTGGTGACCAGTCCTGTTGGACAAGCCTTGCTCGAACAATCTCTCCTGGGATGGAAGGAATATGAGTTAGAAGTCATGCGGGACTCCAAGGACAATGTGGTTATTGTCTGCCCCATCGAGAATTTTGATCCGATGGGTGTACATACGGGAGACAGTATTACGGTGGCCCCGGCCATGACCTTGTCTGATAAAGAGTATCAACACATGCGAGATGCGGCCATTCGCATCATTCGGGAAATTGGGGTGGATACCGGCGGATCCAATATTCAATTTTCTTTGAATCCGGACAATGGGGCATTGATGGTCATTGAGATGAATCCTCGCGTCTCCAGAAGTTCCGCGTTGGCATCAAAGGCGACCGGGTTTCCGATTGCCAAGATCGCAGCGAAGTTGGCCATCGGGTATACCCTTGATGAGCTTCCCAATGATATTACGCAAGTGACCAAAGCCTGTTTTGAGCCGACCATTGACTATGTGGTCGTGAAAATTCCTCGGTTTACGTTTGAGAAATTTGAAGGTGTCAATCGAGTCCTCACAACCCACATGAAATCCGTGGGAGAAGCCATGTCACTCGCTGCCACCTTCAAAGAAGCCTTGCAGAAGGCCATTCGTTCCCTTGAAACAGACAGGTATGGGTTGGTGTCGTTACACGGGCTTGATGGAAAAAAAGGCTCTGCTGGATCGGATCATCCGCTGTATGAGCGTCTTCAATCTGAGGTTCGGATTCCAACGGCGGATCGCCTGTGGTTTCTGGCTGATGCGTTCCGAATCGGGATGTCAGTAGATGAACTGTATCATCTGTCGCGGGTTGACCCCTGGTTTTTACATGAAATTGAAGAACTCGTTGAATTTGAAGCGGAATGGGTTCGCAAAAACAAGGAAGAATTTGGGAACGATCGTTCAAACGACGCCCGCAAAGGATGCCCCGATTCCCTGGTGCCTCTCCTTGAACAAGCGAAAGGCCTTGGGTTTTCCGATCAACGGCTTGGTCAACTCATCGGGAGAGAGGAAGATACGATTCGTCAATGGCGACATGTCAGAGATTCTGGTTACGGCACCGTGTTTAAACGGGTGGACACCTGTGGTGCAGAGTTTGAGGCGCATACCCCGTATCTCTATTCAACGTCGGGTTTCCCCTGTGAATCTCGTCCTACTCAGCAACGAAAAATTATGATCTTAGGCGGAGGACCGAACCGGATCGGTCAAGGCATTGAATTTGATTACTGTTGTGTGCATGCTGCGATGGCCTTAAAAGAAGAAGGCATTGAAACGATTATGGTCAATTGCAATCCGGAAACCGTCAGTACGGATTATGATATTTCCGATCGCCTGTATTTTGAACCGTTGACGAAAGAAGATGTCTTGCGAATTGTCCTGACCGAACGTCCGGATGGAGTTGTCGTGCAATTCGGTGGACAAACGCCTCTCAAGCTTGCCGTCCCGTTAGAGCAAGAGGGGGTCAGGATTTTGGGAACACAGCCGGATGCCATTGACCGCGCAGAAGATCGAAAACGGTTTAGTGATTTGTTAATCGAACTCAACTTGCTGCAGCCGCAAAACGGCACAGCTCGGTCCTCACATGAAGCCCATATTATTGCCGTCAACATTGGCTATCCGGTGATGGTGCGTCCATCGTATGTGTTAGGGGGGCGTGCCATGCAAATCGTGTATGATGCCAACACGTTAGATGAATACCTTCAGAGAAACGGCACGGATTTGGGAAGACATCCTCTCTTAATTGATGATTATCTTGAAGACGCCATAGAAGTTGATGTCGATGCCATTGCGGATGGGACAGACGTCGTAGTGGCTGGCATCATGGAACATGTCGAAATGGCGGGAATTCATTCCGGAGATTCGGCGTGTTCGTTGCCGGCGCATTCTCTCAATGAAGAGATTCTTGAAACCATCAATCATCAGACGATTCTCCTAGCTAAGGAGTTACATGTGGTGGGGCTGATGAATATTCAATATGCTGTTAAGGATGGGTCGGTGTATATTTTAGAAGTGAATCCGCGCGCCTCTCGCACGGTTCCTTTTGTCAGTAAGGTCATCGGTGTGCCTTTGGCCAAACACGCGATGAAGATTATGGCGGGGAGGACCTTGCAGGACTTAGGCTTTACGCAGAATCCACTTTTTTCCCACATCGCCATCAAGGAAGCCGTCTTTCCATTTACAAAGCTTGGCGTCTCTGATGTCTTGTTGGGTCCCGAGATGCGTTCGACGGGCGAGGTTATGGGGATTGATCAAAGCTTCGGGTGGGCGTTTGCAAAATCTCAAGCGGCATCGGGAATGCCTTTGCCTTTGGGAGGAACTGCTCTCCTCAGCGTGAAGGATGGGGACAAACCCGCAACTCTTGCTCTCGCGCAACGACTCGCTCAACTCGGGTTTTCACTCAACGCCACAACAGGGACTGCGGCGTTTTTGCGGGCACATGGGATCACCGTGGTGACAGTGAACAAAATTAATGCAGCTCGGCCTCATATCGGAGATCTACTCAAGAATAAAGAACTGTCCCTGGTCGTAAATACCGTAGGAGGTGCTTCTTCTCAGGAAGATTCCGCACCAATTCGCAAGGCGGCTGTGTTCGGCGGGATTCCTTACTTTACGACCATTCAAGCCGCGCAAGCAGCCATATCAGGAATAGAGGCGATGAAGAAAACGTCCATGGAGGTTCGCTGCCTACAGGAATATCATTCTGCGATGCCAGCCGAGTAAGCCTAAGAGGACGTGACGCGATGATGGATTATTGACCATCCGAGTTCCAGGATCTTATAGAGGGGAGTGTGGTTTCATGAAAATTCCTATCACAAAAAAAGGACATGAGGCACTGCAAGCGGAACTGGCCAGGCTGCGACGGGAAGATCGCCCTAAAAACATTCAAGCCATTACCGAGGCTCGTGAACATGGTGATCTCAAGGAAAATGCCGAATATAAAGCCGCCAAGGAGCAGCAGCAATTTATTGATACACGGATGTCTGAGCTTGAGCATAAACTCAGTATTGCTCAAGTGGTGGAAATATCGAGTGGGCAAAGTGACACGGTCGTGTTTGGGGTCACGGTCTCCATTTTAAGTTTAGAGTCACAAGAAGAAAAATGCTATACCTTGGTGGGCCAAGAAGAAGCCGATATCAAAAATGGTTCGATTTCGGTTCAATCTCCTATTGGGCGTGCGCTGATTGGGCATCGGGTTGGAGATATTGTTGAAGTGCATCGACCTGCCGGAGTTATTGAATATCAAATCCAGTCCATTTGTTTTGAGGAGCTATAACCATGCCTTCCGCCATTTCCTTAGTTACGTTGGTCACTGATTTTGGGGATGTCGACTATTTTGTCCCAAGTATGAAGGGCGTGATGCTTGGAATTAATTCTCAAATACGCATCGTCGATCTGACGCATCGAATTCCAGCGCATGGGGTTGAACAGGCGGCGTTTTTTTTGAAATCGTGTTATCAATATTTTCCAGATGGAACGGTGCATGTGGTGGTCGTAGACCCTGGTGTGGGGAGCTCCCGAAGAGCGATTTTGGCCTCAACCTCCAGACATTTTTTCCTGGCTCCGGATAATGGCGTCTTGAGCTACGTGCTCCAAGAGGAAACGTCGGTTGAAGTTCGATCGATTGAGAATAAACAATACCGATTGGATTCTGCCGGAGCGACGTTTGATGGCCGGGATTTGTTTGCACCCTCTGCCGCCTGGTTGACGAAGGGGCAGGTTCCTGGGTCTTACGGGCGGCTCATTCATGATTACGTCACGCTTCCTCTTGATCCCCCACGTATGCAACAGCAGACCCTTCATGGGCGAATTGTCTATGTCGACCATTTTGGTAATGCCATGACGAATATCACCATGGCCGATATCGAGACATTTCGATCAGTCACCAAGAAGGAATACTCCGGTCTCAAAATTGGAGATGTCGTCATTAAGGGAATAAAAAATCATTATGGAGAAGGCGCCATGGGACTCCCGGAAGCCTTAATTAATAGTAATGGGCATATCGAGATTTTTGTCAAGCAAGGACGGGCGGTGGACCGGTGTGAATTGCACATTGGCCAAACAGTCGAGCTCATTTAGGAGCCTGTCGGACTTAGGATGAATCGGCGGCAAAAGTGTCTAAGCAGTCCATATTCCGCCGCTTTCTTGGACCATAGTCCCACTCTGGGCCGACGAAATCGTCAAAATCTGGCCTCGCTCAACCTCTTTTTCGCTCTCGATCTCCCAAGTCCGACAGGCTCCTAGGCTGACGTATGCGACACATTTTACGTCCGTGGTTCCATTGAGGAAGATGCGCTGGAGGCACGAACCACCGAGATCGCGAGTTTTAAAATAGATACCATTTGATCAAGTTCCTTGACGCTGGCGGAAAGAGGGGGCATGAGAATCATAATTGTGCCGATGGGACGGATCAACAGCCCTAATGCTCTGGCGGTCATGGCTATTTTCTGACCAATGCGTTCGGAAGCAGGGAACGGAATTTTTTGGGATTTATGCTGAACCAATTCAATCCCAACCATATACCCACATTGCCGGATGTCCCCAACCCAAGGATCGTTGGTTAGTAATTCAAGAGCTGTGCGAAATTTTGGGATCCGTCGTTGAAGCTTTGCGAGAGTTCGCTCACTCTTAAAGATGGCGAGGTTGGCCAGAGCCGCCGCACATCCCAAGGGATTTCCTGCATAACTATGTCCATGGAAAAATGTTTTGTCTTCATGCCCTTCTCCCAAAAACGCTTCATAAATGGCGGTTGTCGTCAACGTGGCGGCTAATGGGAGATAGCCTCCCGTTAAACCTTTGGCAATAGCCATGATATCCGGAGAGATCTCTTCATGCTCACAGGCAAACATCCGACCCGTTCGTCCAAACCCCGTAGCAACTTCATCTGCAATGAATAAGACCTTGTACCGCGTGCATAACTCCCTGACGTGTTTCAAGTATCCTGGAGGGGAAGGAATGATCCCGGCGACCGCTTGCACCATGGGCTCAAGAATGAGGCCTGCAATTTCCTGATGGTGTGCATGAAGAAGTTTTTTAAGGGGTTCAAGACAGGCGAGACGGCATTGAGGAAATTGCAACTGAAGGGGACATCGATAGCAGTAAGGGGGCTCAATGTCATGGGTTGGAAAGAGGAGTGAAGAAAAAGGCCTGCGGAACAGTTCGATTCCGCTAAGGCTCACGCTTCCCACGGTATCGCCATGATAAGACATCCCTAGGTGGATAAACCGGGTTTTTCGTGGTTGGGGAGTCGGACATTGTTGCCAGTACTGGATAGCCATCTTTGCCGCAACTTCAACGGCGGTGGAGCCGTTGTCCGAATAAAAGACTTTTCGTAAGCCTTTCGGAGCCAGGCGAATAAGCGCCTTGGCCAATTGAATGGCTGGAGGGTTAGAAAGCCCCAGCAGCGTGGTATGCGCTATCTGGGTGAGTTGGTGGCGAATGGCCTGATCAATGCGAGGATGTCGATGCCCATGGACATTCACCCAGATGGATGCCGTCGCATCGAGATAGGCGTTGCCGTCCATATCATAGACATAAGAACCTTTTCCGCGTCTGATGATGAGAGGAGGCTGGCACTCCCATTCCTGCATTTGGGTAAAAGGGTGCCACACGTACTCGCAATCATCTTTTTGTAATGCTGTGCGCCTTGTTTTGAGAGTCATGGTCGTTTTCCAGGCAATAACCTAGCGGAATCCATCGATTTTTGACAACCTTTTAGGGTCTCATTACAATCACGGTCACTTCGAATGAGTAAAGCCTTCCCTCAAAACAACATCCGCAATTTTTCAATTATTGCTCATATCGACCACGGTAAATCCACTCTTGCCGACCGATTTTTGGAAATCACCGGTGCCGTGTCTGCACGTGAAGCGCGTGCCCAATATCTGGATGCCATGGATCTGGAACGTGAGCGCGGCATTACGATCAAAGCGCATGCGGTGACGACGCGCTTTCAGAGCTCGGATGGGCAGGAATATCAGTTTAATCTCATTGATACGCCCGGGCATGTGGACTTTGCCTACGAGGTATCACGGAGCCTGGCTGCCTGTGAGGGCGCCCTTCTGTTAATCGATGCCACCCAGGGAGTGGAGGCGCAGACGATTGCCAATGCCTATCTGGCGATTTCGAATGATTTAGTCATTATTCCTGTCATTAATAAAATTGATTTGCCGAGTGCCGATGTGGAAGGGGTCAAGGTCCAAATTCGAGATGTGTTGGGGTTGTCGAGTGAAGAGGCCTTTTTAGTCAGTGCTAAAGATGGTCGAGGGGTGAAGGAGGTCCTTGAGGGTGTGGTTCAGATTATTCCGGCTCCTGTCGGTTCAATTGATCAACCCTTAAAGGCTCTGATTTTTGATTCCTGGTTTGACAATTATCAGGGAGCCGTGGTGCTCCTTCGAGTCATGGATGGAGAAGTTACCCCCAATATGATGATTCAGTTAATGTCTTCCAGACGTGAATTTGAAGTCCTGGAGGTTGGCGTCTTTTCACCGAAGCGGACCAAGGTGAGTCGGCTTGGGCCTGGGGAAGTCGGGTATATTTGTGCCGGGATGAAAGAATTATCCGACACCAAAATTGGCGATACCATTACGGACCCAAAGCAACCCACGAGCGTGGCCTTGCCTGGGTACCGTGATGTCAAACCGGTGGTCTTTTGTGGGTTATATACGACCGACAATGCCAAGTTTGAGGACCTGCGGGATTCTCTGGAGAAATTGCAGCTGAATGATTCCTCCTTTGTCTATGAACCGGAAACGTCCCTGGCCTTGGGATTTGGATTCCGATGTGGGTTTTTAGGGCTCCTCCACATGGAAATTATTCGAGAGCGATTGGAGCGGGAATACGGACTGGATCTGATCAGTACCGCACCGACAGTGGTCTATCGTGTGTTCACAACCAAGGGAGAAACCCTGGTGATCGATAATCCCTCCAAGCTTCCGGATCCTGCACAGATCGAACGAATTGAAGAGCCCTTTATCAAAGCCACGATGATTACGCCGGAGCGGTATATCGGGAATGTTCTTCAGCTGTGTCAGGAGCGTCGTGGCATTCAGGTGGGGCTGCAATATCTTGATCCAACCCGGTCCATGTTAATCTATGAAATCCCATTAAATGAAATTGTGTTAGACTTTTACGATCGCCTAAAATCCCGAACTCAAGGGTATGCCTCGTTAGACTATGAATTGCTGGGTTATCGCGAGTCTGAATTGGTGAAATTGGATTTATTGCTGAATGGTGAGACAGTGGATGCCCTCTCCCTTATCGCGCATAAGGATAAAGTGCAAAGCCGCGGACGACAATTAGCCGAAAAAATGAAAGAATTAATCCCCAAGCAAATGTTTGAAATTGTTATTCAGGCAACCATTGGCAAACGCATCATTGCTCGGGAAACCATTGGCGCACTGAAGAAAAACGTGACGGCCAAGTGTTATGGTGGGGATATTTCCCGAAAGCGAAAATTGTGGGAGAAGCAAAAAGAAGGAAAAAAGCGAATGAAACAAGTAGGGCGCGTCGAAGTCCCTCAAGAGGCATTCCTGGCTATTTTAAAGACCGATCCGAATTGAACACTGATGACCACTCAAGATCCACAACAGCCCAAAATGACCAAACCTTCCGAAAAAGACCTGCCAGAGGAATCTTCAGTTGCTTCAAGTTCCGAGGAAATGGAGATATCCAAAAAGTCGATCATTCGTGAATATGCCGAGGCCTTGGTGATTGCGATTATTCTGGCGCTGACCATTCGAGTCTTTGTGGTCCAAGCCTTTAAGATCCCATCGGGGTCGATGATTCCGACCTTAATGATTGGCGATCATATTCTCGTTTCCAAGCTGGCCTATGGGTTTCAGTTGCCGAAAGACTGTGAGTTCCAGGTCTCCTTCCCCCCAGTCACCTGTTTCTCTTCAACGATCGTGATGAGTTTTGATCCTCCGGCGCGTGGGGATATCATTGTGTTTCGCTACCCTGAGGATGAAAATAAAGATTTCATTAAGCGGGTGATCGGACTCCCTGGTGATACCATCCATATTCAGAATAAACACGTAATCGTGAATGGACAGCCATTGTTGGATAATGCCTTTACACAGCGGGTCGACCCGGGAATCATTGATGGTCGTATCAATCCCCGCGATAATCTGGGTCCCTTAACGGTTCCTCCCGAATCATACTTTGTGATGGGTGACAACCGTGACCAAAGTCTGGACAGTCGGTTTTGGGGATTTGTGCGAATGGATAAAATTAAAGGCAGAGCCTTTCTGGTGTATTGGTCATGGAATGGGCAAGGAGCTTGGACCGATTGGATTCGATGGGAACGGATTGGAAAGCTCATCGAATAATTGGTGCGACCCCCTGAACCAACCAGAACTTTTACATTGTGCTGAATCAAGGATGAAACCGCTATCCGTTGTCCCATCGATTTCCCCTCGGAAATTCAAGCAGTATATTCAACGCTTCTCTCGTGCTCGCATTCTGGTCGTCGGAGATCTCATTCTGGATCATTATGTCTGGGGCAAGGTGCATCGTGTCTCTCCGGAAGCGCCTGTACCGGTCGTTCATGTGGATTCTGAATCGTATCGCATGGGTGGAGCAGCGAATGTGTATCATAATATTATGACCTTAGGTGGACAGGCTGAGTTATGCGGGGTGGTCGGTGCCGATCAAGTTGGCAAACAATTTCTTGCAGATATTCGACGATCGTCCACGTCTACTCGCGGCGTCTTTATCGATTCCAGCCGTCCCACAATCAAAAAAACGAGAGTGGTGGCCCACAATCAGCAAATTGTTCGATTTGATGTGGAGCAACGCCATGACATTTCGTCGCAACTGATAAAAAAAATTATTCGACATGTGGCTTCCCGTCTCCCTGAAGTCTCCTGCCTGGTGATTTCTGATTATGCAAAAGGCATGATCACAGAGGACCTGATGAAGGCCATTCATACCTTGGCCGATCAGTACGGCGTGCCGATTGTGGTGGATCCGAAGGTGGAGCATATGGCGTATTATCAGGGAGTCACGGTCATCACACCCAATCATCTCGAAGCCAAGCAGGCGGCAGGGTTTCTCCCAACCCAGGATGTTCCAATTGAACACATTGGTGTTTCTCTTCAACAACGCTTACAGTGCCAGGCAGTCGTCGTGACGAGGGGAGAGGAGGGAATGAGTATTTTTGAACAGACGGGTCAATCCTGGAGCATCCCGGCGGTGGCTCGACAAGTCTATGATGTGACGGGAGCGGGAGATACGGTCATCAGTACTCTCGCATTAGCGCTCAGTGCTCAAGCCTCACTTCCTGAGGCTGCGGTGTTAGCCAATCAAGCCGCAGGTATTGTGGTCGGCATGGTGGGTACAGCCACAGTGACTGGAGCACAACTCCAAGAGGCATTACTGCATGACTACAACTGACCACCTCGTCAGTCTGTGTATCCCGGCTCGCTACGGATCATCTCGATTTCCGGGAAAACCACTCGCGCTTTTGGCCGGAAAGCCCCTGATCCAACATGTCTATGAAGCGGTTCAACACGCCACGCACGTGGGGCAAATCCTGGTTATTACCGACCAGGAAGCCATCCAGCAAGGGGTCTTGAATTTTGGTGGAGAAGTCTGTCTCGTCAAGGAAGCCTGTCGAACAGGAACGGACCGGGTGGCGAAAGTGATTTCTCAATTGAAATATGACGTGATTGTCAATTTACAAGCGGATGAAATTCCTCAGCACCCAGGGTTGCTTAATGATCTCATCCTTCCCTTTGTTTCTTCTCAGGCTGGAATGGGGACGTTGAAACGACAATTACACCGCATGCAAGATCTAGCCAATCCGGCAATCGTGAAGGTCGTGACCGATGTCCACGGGCAGGCCCTGTATTTCTCACGAAGTCCGATACCCTGCTGGCGTGATGGAGTGCCTTCTGGAAATAATCGTATCGCCTATATGCATTTGGGGGTGTATATTTTCAGGAAATCGGAGTTGTTACGATTTGCCGGGTTGCCAACGGGATATCTTGAAGAGGCGGAAAAGTTGGAGCAACTGCGAGCATTAGAACATGGTCTTCCCATGATGGTTTGGGAAACAGAACATGAATCGATTCGTATCGATACTCCTGAGGATATCATCGCTGCGGAAGGTCTTTTTTCAAAGAACTCCTGTGAGCCGAGGGAGAAACCGTTGGAAGCTATACAGAGGGTTGAAAAGAGGTAGACCAATATGGTGGAGTCGACAGATAACAGGGGAGGGCATGTGGGCATCATCTTCAATAACCAGAAAAAATCATGAGTAAATTTCTTTTTGTGACAGGCGGAGTGGTCTCGTCATTAGGCAAGGGCTTGTCTTCTGCGGCTATCGGGCATTTATTAGAAAGCCGTGGCATGACCATTACCTTTTTGAAGCTGGACCCCTATATTAATGTCGACCCAGGCACGATGAATCCGTATCAGCATGGGGAAGTCTATGTCACCGATGACGGAGCGGAAACCGATTTAGACTTGGGTCATTATGAGCGATTTACCACGGTTCAATTACACCGTGAAAATAACTGTACGACAGGGCGGATTTATGAGTCGGTGATTCAAAGGGAGCGAAGAGGGGAATATCTTGGAGCGACCGTTCAGGTCGTCCCCCATATTACGGACGCCATTAAGCAGACGATTCTCAATGTGGCACATGACGTGGACGTGGTGATCGTGGAAATTGGCGGGACCGTCGGTGATATTGAAAGTTTGCCGTTTTTAGAGGCGATTCGGCAGATGCCCTATGAGGTCGGTCGGGAAAACGTCTTGTATATTCATCTCACCTTGGTGCCCTATATCGGAACAGCCGGGGAACTCAAAACCAAGCCGACCCAGCATTCGGTCAATAAACTTCGTGAAATCGGCATTCAACCCAATATCCTGATGTGTCGGACGGACCGGTTTCTCCCTCCTGGAGTGAAAGATAAAATTGCCATGTTTTGTAACGTGGATAAAGGCTCTGTCATCACGGCCAAAGATGTGGATTCCATCTACGAAGTGCCGATTATCCTGAGAAAGGAAGGGCTGGATGAACTCATTGTCCGTTCACTCCATCTTGAAACACGGCCACCCAACCTTCGGGATTGGGACATCTTAGTCCAGAAGATAAAGCGGCCCCGGCACGAAGTCACGATCGCATTGGTTGGCAAATATGTGGAATCTCGCGAATCCTATAAGAGTGTATCGGAAGCGTTGACTCATGGCGGGTTGCGCGATGAAACAGGCGTTCATATTGCATGGGTGGAATCCGGTGATATCGAAAAGGACGGCCCGGAACGCCTGTTAGCTGATGTGGACGGAGTCTTAATTCCTGGAGGGTTCGGCCTTCGAGGGATCGAAGGAAAAATTGATACGATACGGTATGCCAGGGAGAGACATCTTCCATTCTTTGGCATTTGCTTGGGCATGCAATGCGCAGTGATTGAAATTGCTAGAAGTCTAGGTGGACTTCAAAATGCCAATAGTTCAGAATTTAACCCGGATACACCGTATCCGGTGATTGACCTGCTTCCCGAGCAACGATCCATTCAAGAGAAAGGCGGGACAATGAGATTGGGAGGCTTTCCTTGTCATTTAATTCCCAATACCCTTGCTTTTGCGGCCTATGAGCAATCGGATATTCGTGAACGACACCGCCATCGCTATGAATTCAACAATGAGTACCTGGAAGCCTTGACCTCAAAGGGTCTGACGATTAGTGGGACCTCCCCTGACGGACGGCTGGTAGAAATCATCGAATTGCAAGGGCATCCCTGGTTTGTGGGTACACAATTCCATCCAGAGTTTCAGTCTCGACTGTGTTCTCCTCATCCTCTCTTTACGGCATTCATTGGCGCCGCACTTCAAAGAAAATTCGGCACGTAACACACAGGATTTATCATGGCTCAGCCAACTCAAGTCGACATTGGCCCGTTCTCCGTTGGCGGGAGTTGCCCGCATTTTTTAATTGCGGGGCCTTGCGTTATCGAAAGCGAGAAATTGGTCATGGAGACTGCTGCTGCGATTTTGGAGATTGCCAGGGGCCTCAGCATCCCATTCATCTTCAAGTCGTCCTATGATAAGGCCAACCGCACATCGATTTCTTCATTCCGGGGATTAGGCATTGCAGAAGGCTTGAAAATCCTCAAGAAAGTTAAGCGTGAGTTAGGTGTCCCCATTTTAACGGATATTCACGAAGTCCACGATGTTTCTCAGGTTGCTGAAGTTGTAGACGTGTTGCAAATACCGGCATTTTTATGTCGACAGACTGATTTGCTTTGTGCGGCTGCCAAATCCGGCCGGGTGGTCAATGTGAAAAAAGGACAATTTCTATCTCCATGGGATATGGCGAATGTGGTTAATAAACTTCAAGAAGCCGGGACCAGCAAAATTTTCTTAACGGAGCGAGGGGCTAGCTTCGGCTATCAAAATCTTGTCGTCGATATGCGCTCATTACCCGTCATGAGAAATCTGGGATACCCGGTGGTATTTGATGCGACCCACAGCGTGCAATTGCCTGGCGGCGGGGGAACGGTCTCTTCAGGACAACGGGAATTTGTGGCGCCGTTAGCCCGCGCGGCGGCTGCCGTCGGCTGTGACGGATTTTTTATGGAAGTTCATCCTCGTCCGGAGGAGGCGTTATCGGATGGGCCAAATATGATACGCTTGAGTGAGTTGCGAGGTTTATTGGAACAACTTCAAGCGATTTGGCAGGTAACTGGAAAAGGAGAAATCTCTCCTCTTACTTGAGTTTTCTGGAAGAAATATCCGGGTCATCATGAATCAATCGGAAGCGGTAAAAGGAAAATCTGAACGCAATGATGTAATTAGGGGAGAAGCGTATCTCAATCTTCCTAATTCTATTACTCTTTTGCGAATCTTGTTGATTCCTGTCTTTGTTTGGCTTTTCTCTGAATCCAGCCCTGACAGGGCCCTGACCGCCGGCCTGGTGTTTGCCGGGGCGGCATTCACGGATTTTCTCGACGGATATTTGGCCCGAAAAAGCGGGCAGATTACCAATTTAGGGAAATTGCTTGATCCGGTTGCCGATAAACTTCTGGTGGCCTCCGGCCTCATTCTTCTTGTGCAATTTCAGCGTGTGGCCGTGTGGTTGGCCATTGTCATGATCGCACGTGAAATGATTGTGACAGGCGCCAGGGTTGTTGCCGCAAAAGAAGGCTTTGTGGTTCCAGCGGACTCTCTTGGGAAATTTAAAGTCATCGGGCAAATTGGAGGCATTCTCTGTCTGATTCTTCAGGGAGTCTGGATTCATAGTGAGGCTGCGTTGGCTGCTATTGGAACTGGTCTTCTGTATGTTGCCTTGTTTTTTTCCCTTCTTTCCGGCTGGCGATACCTCATGCAAATATTTAAGAAAATTAGTCCGCAATATTGGTAGGTGGTGTTCCCAAAACGCTAGAAGATGGAACTGTATCTATTTGGAGTGGTCGGCGCCTATCTCTTAGGATCTATCCCGTTTGGCTTGGTCGTCTCTCGCATATTCGGAGCAGATGATCCACGAACTCACGGAAGCCACAATATCGGCTCCACTAATGTTCTCCGAGTTTCGGGCAAAAAAGTAGGATTCCTTACTCTGCTTGGGGATTTAGGCAAGGGAACGCTCGCGACGACCATCGCGGGCTTCATGGGGTTTCCCTGGCACTGGATTCTAATCGTGGGCTTTTCCGTCATCCTTGGTCACGTCTTCTCCATTTTTTTGCGATTTCAAGGAGGGAAAGGAGTAGCCACAGCTTTGGGTGCCATTTTAGGTATTCATCCGTTGATTGGAGGGCTTCTTGTTGGTGTTTGGTTAGGAGCCGTATTGATTTTCAGGTATTCCTCAGGTGGAGCCCTGTGGGCTTTTGGGGTGTTCCCATTTTTGGCCTTTTTCCTGACTCACGACCTCTATCTTTGCTTTTTTGCCTTAGGAGTCATGGCTCTCATATTTATCTGTCACAAAGAAAATATTCGTCGCCTTATGCAGGGGACTGAAAGTAAAATGAGCCTCTTTTCTATTTGACATAATATTTATTATCCGACATATATAAATTTAATATTTAAGATGAACTTTAAGAAATTTTCACTCGCGCTTTCGTCATGTTGTCTTCTTTTGTTCATTTCTACGTCATCGGCATTCAGCCAGCCAGCCAAAGAACTGAGAGGGCTTCAACTTCTTGAAGATATCGAATATACCATCACGAGTCTGGCTGAACGAGTGACGCCGACCGTGGTCAATATTACGCCAATCCGTGAGATATCTCAGGGGCAAGGGTTTCAGCGACGGGCGCCCTTTTCTCAAGGGAGCGGGTCAGGCGTCATTGTGCGCGAAGATGGAATTATTGTGACCAACAATCATGTGGTTGGTGAAGACGCGATGGAGGCTGATGTACGGCTATCCGATAGGTCCAACATGATTGCGCAGGTCATTGGACGTGATAAAGAAACCGATATCGCGGTCCTCAAAATTCAATCAGACCGGAAATTTCCAGCTGCCCATTTCGGGGATTCCAACACCTTAAAAGTTGGTCAATGGGTATTGGCTGTGGGAAATCCGATGGGGTTAGACCGCACAGTGACTCTTGGCGTCGTGAGTGGGATTGGACGAGAGCGCCTTAATCTCTCTCGGTATGAAAATTTCATTCAAACAGATGCGGCAATTAACCCTGGGAATTCAGGAGGCCCACTTTTTAATCTTCGAGGTGAGGTAATCGGGATCAATACCGCCATTATCCATATGGCACAAGGCATTGGATTTTCCATACCCGCCGACATGGTTTCGCGTGTGGTCGATCAATTAGTGTCTCAGGGGCGAGTGGTTCGGGGGTGGCTTGGTGTCGGGATTCAATCTCTCACCAAAGAACTCGCGGAACAATTTGGGATCAAGGAAGGCCATGGGGTCCTCGTCAACGAAGTCTATGAACACGATCCCGCCCATGTGGCCGGAATTAAGCCAGGGGATATCATTGTGTCGGTTGACGACAGTCCCGTTGATTCGCCGAACCAACTGTCTCGACTTGTCGCTCGTGTCGGACCTGGTGATAACGCCAAAATTCTTGTGTTACGGGACGGCAAAGAATTGACCTATCTCGTGCCGATGGCGGAAAGGCAGGAGAAATCCATGTTGGCCTCACTCCCCTTACAAAAATCAGAGGTCACCTTAGGGCTTGATGTCCAAGGGCTAACAGCCGCACTCGCCGAGCAATTTGAACTGCAAGAAACCGTGGGTGTACTCGTGACCAAAGTTGAACAGGGCGGACTCGCCCATTCCGAGGGGGTTCATGAAGGAGATTTAATCAACGAGGTCAATCGGCAAACGGTTCGAACCGTCACGCAATTTTCTGAAGCCGTGGCCAAAGTGAAGCCGGGGCAGACAGTTTTACTTAGAATTATCCGAAAGGCAAAGGCATTTTTCATTGTGATCAAAACCCTGCCGTAGCATTTCTCCCCAAATCTCATAACTCAATGGCATTTAAAAACTATCTGTTCGGTGAGTGAAATACTCAACTATCGCCCTTCCCAAGCGTCCTAACATCTCGATGAGCGGCCAGCCCCAGGCTGGTGCGACTGCAGCGACTGGTTATGGACAATCTAGCAGCGCCCACTCAACGTCCGCTTTCGCCCAGCCCACAATCTTCCGGGAAAACAGATCCACCACCACCGCGAGATAGAGCCACCCGTCTTGTGTGGGCAGATACGTGATGTCACTGCCCCACACGCGATTGGGCGCGGTCACCGTAAACTGCCGATCTAAGCGATTGGGGGCCACCGGCTCGCCATGACGGCTGTCCGTGGTGCGTGGCTACCCAGGGCCGCTTCCACTTCACGCTCACCCCGGCGTGCCGCATCAGGGTTCGGGTGCGCCACCGACCCACGAGCACCCCTTCAGCTCGCAAGGCCTGGCACAAGCGTCGTTGCCCGTAGGTGCGACGAGACGCGTAATGCAGACGGCGTACCTGAGCCCCCATCGCGTGATCTGGGATCGTGGGTCTCCCTGTCAGAAAGGCATAATACCCACTGCGACTCACCCGCAAGACCTGGCAGAGCACGGTCAGCGGATACCGCTGCCGCTCCCGGTGGATAAACGCATACTTCATCGCGGCTCGCTCGCGAAGAAGGCCGTGGCTTTTTTTAAAATATCCCGTTCCATCCGGAGCCGCCGATTCTCCTCCCGCAGACGATGCAGTTCCGCCTGATCTGGCGTTTGGTGACCTTTCCCAGGAAACGCGACGGGGCCAGTCCGCTCCACTTCTGTTTTCCAGCGACGGAGCAAACCTGCGTTTACCCCGAGATTCTGGGCCGCCTCGGCCACGGAATAGCCCTGTTGGGTGATAAGGCCGACGGCTTCCCGTTTAAAGTCCGCCGTATACTGTTTTCTTCCATGACTCCCCATGACACACCTCCTTTGGCGATTATCGCTCTTTTCGAGGTGTCCATTTCAACTAGGCCACTTCAGTCATTCCGCAGTGGACCGATGACCGCAGCAAGCGTGGTCAATTGGTTCTGGTATCTCTATCGTCGGCTTGGATTTTATCGATGCAGTAGTCACTCCGGCCGACGAACGTTTATTACCAACGCGGCGAGAAATATTTCAGATGCTGGGGGCAGCTTACGGGATGTGCAACAATTGACAGGCCATGCCAACCTGACCACAACCCAACGTTATATCGAGGGAAGCGACTTAGCGAAAAGGAAGGTAATCGATTTGATGTAACTCACTGGAGACTTTTATGAGAAAACTCTCACCCTATCATCAAGGGATTAGTGGGAGGAAACGGCTTCTTTGTCTTTTTTATGTTCTTCCACTATGCGATTGAGGCAATCCTTCGGAACTTCCTCGTAACCTGAAAATTCCATCACATAACTGCCCTTCCCGGCCGTCATGGACGTTAACGATGGAGCATACTTCAGCATTTCCGCCAGCGGTACAAAGGCCTTCACGATTTGATTGTGTCCCTTCGTAGCCATTCCCTGTATGCGTCCACGCCGCGAGTTAAGATCTCCAATCACGGTTCCTACCAGATCATCTGGAACGAGGACATCTACCGACATGATGGGTTCAAGAAGGGTGCTTTGAGCAGACTCTAAGGCATGCTTGAGGGCCATTGATCCTGCGACTTTAAAGGCCAACTCGGAAGAATCGACGGGATGATGAGATCCATCATAGACAGCCACTCGGATATCAACAATGGGGAACCCGGCAACAATTCCATGTTGCAGAGCTTCGATCACGCCTTTTTCCACCGCGGGAATGAAATTCCGTGGAATAACCCCCCCGACAATGTTGTTGTGGAACTCAAATCCGGTCCCTCGCGGAAGAGGCTCAATTTGTAGCCAACAATCTCCGTATTGTCCATGTCCGCCGGTTTGCTTTTTGTATTTTCCTTGAGCCTGAGCCATGCGATGGATCGTCTCCTTATAGGGGACTTTCGGCATGTGCAAATTCACTTCAACTCCATACTTGCGCCTGAGCTTTTCCAAGGTGGCATCGATGTGACTCTGCCCTACCCCACTTAACAACATCTCTTTAGTTTCTTCATTCCGGAGAAACTCCAGGGAGGGATCTTCTTCTACTAACTTATGAAGACCTAAACTGACCTTGTCAATTTCATTCTTGCTTTTCACCTCTAAAGCATAAGACATAACCGGGCGGGATATTTTTAGGCCGGGGAATATGATGGGATGTCGTTCATCGCAAATCGTATCACCGGTTTGAGTATCTTTCAATTTGCCGATGGCCACGATATCTCCGGCATGGACTTGATCAATTTGGTGATGTTTCTTGCCGATGGAGAAGAAGAGATGTCCACCCTTCTCCTTCGTCTGGCGAGAGGCATTATAAAATCCTGAATCGGCGTGTAAGGTCCCGGACAGAACTCGCACAAACGAAAGACGCCCCATAAAGGGATCGATGGTCGTTTTAAAAACGAAGGCTGAAAACGGATCGTGTGGATCAGATTTTCGTTGACCTTCGTCATGTGACTGGGGTTGCAACCCGACGTGAGGATGTAGACTGGAACGATCGGAAGGCGACGGGAGGAACCGTCGCATCGCATCGAACAAGGTTGTTGTGCCAATATTGTGAGTGGCAGACCCGCACAACACCGGAACAAATTTCCGTTCTAATGTGCCGATCGTCAATCCATCCTGCAAATCTTCGTCTGAGATCTCACCCTGGGAGAGATATTTCTCCACCAATTGATCATGAGTTTCTGCAACCTGTTCCATGACTCGGCGCCGAAACTCAGTCGCCATGGCTTGGTGTTCTGCGGGAATCTCAGTTTGCTGGATTTTTGTCGTGCCGGGAATCGGGGTGATGACATTCCTGGAAATCAGATCGATCACGCCAGTAAGCAGTGCCCCTTCTCCAACTGGAATGGTGAGGGGGACCCCGGTGAATTCTAAGGTTTTCTCACACTCTGCAAGAATGGAGCGATAGTCCGCCCGCTCTTTATCCAGTTCATTGATAAACAGGAGACAGGGTAGTTCGTATTCCTGAATGAGATCCCAGACTCGCTCGATCTCCGACCGGAGTCCTGTACTGGCTCCCACGACAAGCACCACGCCATCCACAGCCCTGAGCGAGGATTGAACCTCAAAGGCATAATCGCTCATTCCCGGGGTATCAATAATATTAATTTTTGTCCCCTGCCATTCGAACTGACAGATGGCGGAACTGATGGAATGGTGTCTGTGGACCTCCTCCGGTTCAAAATCACCAATGGTATTCCCCTGAGGAATGCTCCCCATGGTCGGAATGGCTCCCGCAGAAAAGGCAAGGGCTTCACAGAGGGTGGTCTTTCCTGCCCCAGGGTAGGAAGAAATGACCGCGTTGCGGATGGATGGAGCGGATTCGTGTGTCATGCGAACCTCCTCTCAATTTCTTTAAATTCTAGGTAGGAGAAGAAAGCGTGTCAATGAAAAAGAAAGAGTGGATGTCAAAGAGCTCAACGTTCTAATTTTTCAATCGTCAGTAGATCGACAGATTGAGAGGCAATATATTTCTTGGTCTGCTGTAAGGGAAATGATTCGGGCAAAAATTTCCTAGTAAATTCGAAGGATTTTTCTTAGAAAGATGGTACCTCCCACAGTTCAGAAATTCTGGCATCCAGGTTGCTCTAGTGTCATAACCAGGAGAGTTGAATGGATACGAACTTCATGGTGGAACATCCACCCGTATCAATGACCCAAAAAAAGATTTAAGTCGGTTCATCTCTCGCCCCTCTTCCATCACAGGCTGATGTAGACATTAGGGTCCTTTGTGATCCAGGGAAAGTTTTGTGTCGCTAAATAGGTATAAACACTTAAGTTAAAAGTGGGGGATCGCATGAGCACATTGACATCCGAATTGTCCGGTATGACTTCAATGAATCAATTTGCTGTGTTGGATCAGGTAACTCAGCAGATAGTGCCTGTTGACCTATCTGGAATTCAGGTGTTTTTGCCACTTCCCTTCTCTTTGCAGTGTTTAGGAGGGACTTGGGATGGATATCTTATCGGGTGGCAAGAGGATGTTGTGCAATTGCGTGTGACCGGATTTCCTCCTATAGAACTTTCACAGATCATTCAGTGGCAATATGGTGTTTCAGGTCAAGCGCACCCCTTGAAAATGTTCCAGGGAGTGATTCAAGACATACATGTGGAATCTGGTGCGACGGCTTGGGAAGGCACCACAGATCTTCTTCTACACTGCGCAGCAGAGAATGATGGCACTGGTCATTGTTCGCCAGTCACGAGAGGCTTGTCGCCTGTAGATCGGGGACTCGTGGTATGCGGACACGTGGTGAAAGATTCGTTCAATTCCTCCTGGAAGATCAATAAACCCGAACACTCGGACTCAGCACCTGGTTTTTCCCTTCGTGGTAGCCAAGAAGGGATCAAGGACGGGTCCCTCATTCAAAAAAAGACGGGCGTGACCAGTAGCCGCCTCACCATTGAAAAAGACAATGGCCAGCGAATTAGTGCCTATCATGATCGACCAATGGAGGGAAACTCAACCGGACGACCTGTCGTCGTCATTGCCCCGGGGTATGGGGAAACCAAGCGGGATTATTTGACCTTGGCGTATTATTTTGCCAGCAATGGCTTTCATGTCGTGCGCTATGACCATACCAATCATGTCGGCGAGAGTGATGGACATCACTATCAGGTGTCCCTTTCATCAATGAAGGATGATTTCCAATCTGTGACCCGTTTTGTGGGGGTCACATGGCCACACTCGCGGATCATTGGAGTGGCCTCAAGTTTAGCTTCGCGAGTCGCCCTCAAAGCCGAAGCTGAATGTCCATCGTTATCCCTCTTGATCATGCTCATGGGCATTGTCAATGTTCAACGATCTGCGGCCACGGTTCATCAGGAAGATCTCTTCGCGCGCTATTGTGATGGGCAATGCCCTGACTCGGCGAATTTTTTGGGCTTTAATGTGGGGAATCAATTTTTGAGTGATGCCATTGCCAACAAATTTGTGACGCTTGAACACACATTGATTGACGCGGAATCGTTAATCTCCCCCGTCATCCTGGTTTCCGCCGGAAAAGATGCGTGGGTCGCTCCCGATGACCTCCAGACCTTCCGACAAGCATTAGGTCGACGTCTTAAGCAGTGGACTGTGGTGCCTGAGGCGTTACATCGTCTGCAGGAAAATCCCAAAACCGCCCGTGAAACCTATCGACAACTCATCGCACAGTGCCATGAGCATGTGGCACAGAATCCTTCTCCTGATGTGATCCACAACCCCCATCGCCTAGATCTTGGTCGACAAAATCGGCGCGAAAAAATTTCGCAGCAACAACAGGCAGAGACCGACGTCGGGGCAGGCTTTTGGCAGGATTACTTGGGGCACTTTCAGTCGGTGGCCAAATGCCGGGATTATGTGAAACTCCTCGACCATGTATTTCATGCCTTGGGCCCCATCATTCCTGGCCAACAGTTTCTGGATGCCGGGTGTGGAAATGGCAATGCGGGGTTGTATTTTTTGAATAAGCTGTCATCCAGCACTCGTGGTGGGGTCCCGTGCCTGGAGGAGTCCATCCAGTATGTGGGAATTGATGTCGTTCCTGACGCGTTGAAGCGAGCCAACAAAGCGATGGCAGCAGCCACCACAGAATGGCAACATGCCAAGACGGCTCCGACACCCTTCGTCACGAAGTCATGGGCGCAAGTAGATTTAGGTCAGCCGCTCCCCTTTCCGGACAACCGATTTGACCGGATTGTCTCCAATCTGGTGATTGGATATGTTCACGATCCTGGTGCGGCCTTGCGAGAACTGTATCGTGTTCTCGCTCCAGGTGGACGAATGGTCATTTCCAATTTAAAACCGAATGGTGACTTTTCCGGTATTTACCAGAGTCTGGTCAGCAATGCCGCCCTCCCACAGCAACGAGAAGAGGCACGGGACCTATTGAATAATTACGGGAAAATTCGACAGGCCGAAAAGGAAGGCCAATTTTGCTTTTTTGATCGAATGCAATGGGAATCAATTGTCGCCACCTTGGGCTGTATGAATGCGGGTATCTATTCAACGTTTGCCGGACAAGCCTATCTGATTGCCTTGGATAAACCTGCTGTTTGCACACAAGCGCTCAGGCCTCTCATCCAAAATGAAGAACTCTACCCAACACTGAAACCCCTAGAAGGGATTCTCAAACAGGTGGCCTAGCACCTTCTCTGCGGATATTTCTCTGGGGTATCGCCCCATACGGTACATCAATATGGCATGGATCCAGCGTGCGTTGTGATAACGAGTGACATCGACAGAAGCACAAAAAGGCGTGGCCTCCGGGCATTCAAGTTGGCAACTCTTTTGACTTCTGCCTGCGTTTATTGTCCAATAGACCTTCAAGGGTGTACACAGCCAATGATCTAGGTTGATCTATCATCTGTCGTTGTCTTAGACGTGAATTTTTACGCCTTCAGCGGACTCCTGAATGGTTTCGCCGCCACAGCTTCCGGCCTTATTGTCTACGCCAAAAACCCTCGCAACTCCAAGCATCAAGCCTATGCCCTGTATTGTTTAGCTGCCGCCATTTGGGGCTATGGGTATTGCGCATGGCAGGTTTCTTCATCTCACGATCTCGCCCTTTTTTTTGTTCGATT
>JAOTTP010000071.1 GCA_029864405.1 Nitrospirota bacterium | reverse complement strand
CCAGGGCCAGATGGTCCAGCTCAATAGGCTTCGTGAGAAAGTCATACGCTCCCGCTTTCATGGCTTCAACGGCTTTGGAAATTGTGCCATGAGCCGTCATGACCACCACAGGCAACGGGAGGCACTCTCCTCCGCCAAATGACTGAGAGTCGACCTCTCCATTTTTTTTCACACCCATTTTGCTAATTGGTGCAACACTTCCATGCCGGCCATCCGGGGCATTTCTAAATCCAACAGCATGAGGTGAGGACAGTCCTGCTCATATTTCTCCAACGCTTCTTGGCCATTTTCAGCGGCAATCGTGTCATAGCCCAGGGCTTCTAAGCGATCTGTGAGCATGAGGACAATGTCGGGATGATCATCGACGATGAGAATTTTCTTTTTCATGAGGGTTCGACTCCTTACTCCTGCACCTGATTATCGTCATTCTAGACCACTGTAGCCACCGTGGAATCCCTTACTTGCCAAGCGCCTCCAGCACGGCTGCGGCCAGAAGCGGAACCATCAATTCATGATGGCCGGTCAGCGCATAACCTTTTCCGCCTTTTTGCGTTGGTCGTTTAACAACATTGGTCATCGGTCGATAATGCGGCAGAAAATCCATGTTCACCGTGGTGATCTGTTTTAACGCTTGTCCAAGATTCCGGCCCAAGGCCACTGTTTTGAGAAAGACTTCCGGCATGAGCACGGCCGATCCCAAATTGATATACACCCCCCCCTCCATCTTCGATACCACCGCGGCCAGCTTGCGAAAATCCAATAACGAGCCGCCGCCAATCGCTTCTCCGTTTGCGTGGGGATGCATGTGAATGATATCCGTGCCGATCGCCACATGCACCGTCACGGGAAGACCAAGTTGCGCCCCGGCCGCCAGCAAACTCCACCGCCGATGTGGAAATTGCTTGGGATGCTTCAGGAGATAACGGCCGACCGCCTCACCAATGCCCAAACCCGCTTGCCATCCCTGCACAATCGCCTCATTTAGAATGCGTCCCGTGTCTTCCGCCATGCCGAATCGTCCGGAATCAATTTCGGCTTCGACCTCCTCCGAGGTTTGCCCTAGATAGGCCAACTCAAAGTCGTGAATAATGACGGCACCATTCATGGCCAATGCAGTGATCACTCCTTTGCGCATCAGATCAACCAGAATAGGATTGAGGCCAACCTTGGTGGGATGAGCACCCATGCCGAGAATCACCGGTCGCCCCCGTCGTCTGGCATGGACAATCGCCGCCACCACGGCTCGAAAGGTTTTGCCTGCTAAAATATCCGGCAGGGTTTTGAGAAAGGCTTGAAAGGAACCCGTACGACGCCAGGGCGAGGCAAAATCCACCATCTTCACTTTGGAATGACGGGTTTGAAGCGGGTAGGTCCGAAGCCGGGCGAGATCCAGCTTCGGGGACGTACCGGTCGGTAATGATTTAGCCCTGGTCACCAAAAAGACGCTCTTCAATGAATTCGCACAACACGTGGCCCAGCGTGATGTGACATTCTTGAATACGTGCGGTCACCGAAGAAGGGACCCGAAAACAATAATCGACGAGATCTCCGACCTTTCCACCGGTGGCGCCTGTCCAGGCCACTGTGACAAGGCCACAATCAGCCGCCGCTTCCACGCCACGAATAACGTTCAGGGAGTTGCCACTGGTGCTTATGGCAATCGCGACATCGCCCTTGCGGCCATGCGCCTGTATTTGCCGCGAGAAAATATCCGAATAGTCGTAATCATTCGCAATGCAGGTCATGACCGCCATATCGGTGGCCAAAGCCAGGGCGGGGAGAGGATCTCGATCGCGCCGATACCGACCGACAAATTCCGCGGCAAGATGGGAAGCGTCGGTGGCACTTCCGCCATTCCCAAAGAGCAATACCTTTCGGCCTTCACGAAATGCCCGGATCAGCAATTGACCGACTTCAACCACACGTTCCGCGTGGGTGCGGATAAATTCATTTTTGACATCCGCACTGGTTTCAAAGGCCTGGATGACCGCATCAATATCCATCGTGGCGGATTCTATCAGGATAGGACTCAAATTTCACACTATGCTAAAGAGAAAAACAGAGGTGACCCGTTGAAGGCATGATATCCAGTATCAGCTTTCTTGCCGGTCTCCCCGACCGATGATATAGTCGACCCATTGTGAGTGCCCATATCCCCACCAAAGCACTCCTACTCGCCATTCAAGCCGATCCCACGTCCGCCATAGCCATTGTCCGACATTTAAATCCCGACATGGTGTGTTTTTTTCTACACGAGTCTCATAAAGATGTCGTGGAGTCCCAAATCCCTCCAGCCTTGTCCCGCATGCCCCAACGCTGGGACTGGATCTTCACGCCTTCTCCTGAAAGTTTTTCTGCGTGCCAGAAGGTCCTGGCTCAGGGGCTTGGCCCTCTGCTGGCAACCTGGAAAGTGATGCCGGGTGAACTGGTGATTGATATTACCAGCGCGACCGCTGGCATGGCTGCTGCCATGGTGCTGACAGGATTTCCCTTTTCCACCAAAGTGTTGTTGTTTCCCGGTCATCCTTTTCCGTCTGCTGACCAGGCTGTTGAAGAGATCACCAAACGGTTGTCGCAATCTGAAGCCTCTGCCAATCCCTGGGACGAAGAGGCACCGCGCCTCCGGCAGGAGGCGTGTTACCATTTCAATCATGGCTCGTATGATGCAGCCGTGAAAGCGTTTCACACGCTGGAACATCGTATCAGCGGCGGGCTGAAACCTTTCTATCGGGCCTGGGCCGAGGTGGCACAGGCCTATGGCCTGTGGGATCAACTGCTGTATCGCGCCGCTTGGGAAAAATTAAAAGGCGGGATCAAAGCCTTGGAACTGGCCTCCGTGTGGGGCGGTCCTCCAGGCATGGATCGTCTCATTCACGTACTCAAAGGAAATCTCGCCTTCCTTGAACGAATTGTGCTTGATTCAAAAGACATTAAACCGGCGGTGTCTCTCGACTTATTGGCATGGGCCAAGCGCCGTGGAGATCGGGGGCGGGACCTTGAAACCGCGACTCACGTCCTGCTTCGAGCCTTGGAAGCCTTTGCTCAATCCCGATTGTTTACGCAGTATCACCTGAAAAGTTGGGATGTGAACCTCGAACAACTCCCGGAGGACCTGCGAGACACCTGTTGCAGGCAATATCTCAACGAGATAGATGGGAAATATCGCCTTCCCCTCCAAGCGCAATTTCATGCGCTGGCCGGGCTTGGAGATCCCATGGGACAACGATTTGTCACGGATTGGCCTAAAATGAAATCCTTATTTGATGCCGCTGATCATGCGCTGCTGGGTTACGGATTTGAACCCATCAAACCCGAACGCTTCCACCAGCTCTATGACCTGGTGGTAAAATTGAGTGGCGTGGCGCCCACTGACCTTCCGGAATTTCCATCCTTGAACGTGTAGCGGAGACGACCGGCCGGCATGGAAGTACGGGTCTATTATGAGGATACGGATTGTGGCGGAGTCGTCTACTACGCCAACTATCTGAAATACTTTGAACGGGCCAGAACTCACTACCTGGAAACCCACGGCTTGTCGGTCGCCACGTTGGTACAGGAAGGAACCGAATTTCGTGTGACCCGTGCCGAACTCGCGTATCGATCACCCGCTGCCTATGGAGAAACCCTGGTGGTTGAGACGACTGTGGAAGCTGATCGACGAATTTCTCTCACGTTTTCCCATGTCATCAAGGATCGCACCACCAAGAGATTGGTCGTGGAAGGATCGGCAACCCTTGTGGCCGTCGATACCAACGGCAAAATCAAACGCCTTCCCCCTCCCATCCTGGAAGCCTTAGGCCTCCCGTTAGTCATCACGTCTTCCTGAGATTGCATTCCTATGTTTTCCTCCGATTCTCCACAACCGGGAGTGTTGCTGGCGCTTCCCTACCTGCCCTATGCGGAAGGCTGGGAACTGCAACAATCCCTGGCGGCCCAACGTCTTGAGGACCGCCGGCCCGACACGCTGGTGCTGACGGAACATGAACCGGTCCTCACGTTGGGACGAACGACCAAACCGGAACATTGGGAGCCTCGTTGGCCTGAACTGCGAGACATGGGGATCCACCTTCATCAGACCGGACGAGGCGGATCGGTGACCTATCATGGCCCCGGACAGATGATCGGATATCCGATTCTTCGACTTCGCAATTTCTGTCCTGGTCCCAAAATCTATGTCCAGCAATTGGAGGAGGTCCTGATTCGCACCTTAGGGGAATGGGGTATTGCCGGATGTCGCCATGAATCGTTTCGCGGGGTGTGGGTGAGAACATCCGCCACGGGATTGGAAAAGATTGCTTCCATAGGAGTGCGTATTTCAAAAGGGATCACGATGCACGGCTTTGCCCTCAACGTAAATAATGACCTTCACCCATTTTCACTTCTAACCCCTTGCGGCATTGAACATTGCGTCATGACATCAATGGAGAAATTTCTTGGTAAACCCATTGATGGAACACAAGTGAGAGAACAAGTGGCAGCCCATTTTGCTGACATCTTCAGATTAAAATGGACTGAACAGAAATGGGTATAACCCAACACAGGGCCTGAATCGCTCATAGTGCATGTATAGATTGAACTCGCCTGACTTCCACTTTCAACTACACTTTACTATCAATACCCGACCCAATAAATAGTCTGCGTATTCGCTATTGAGATGAGCAAAATATGCCAAGGCGGAGTACGGGATCGATTAAGCGTGGGAAAATGAGTGCTAGTGGTAGTGCGAGGCAGGAGAAGAGAGCGGACGTGAAGACCATGATGAGCAGAATGGCTCCGCCGTGTTCGCCAAGATCTGACCGAAAGCCACCGGCTAGAAAGGCCCAGAAAAGCGAGGATGCGATAGTTGAAACTAGAGCCGAAAAGAACGTGAAAAGGAGAAGAACGCCAAGGGAGTCTTTGGCACCGAGTAAGCGAATGAGCTTAGGCCACACCAAAACAACGATCAGCAGCACGAAAATTGGGGGAATAGCGAGCTCCCACATTCGACTTGGATTCTCGTGCACCAATCTCGCTAGGGGCCAAAAGATAGCCGCGTATAGAACGATGGCTTCCCAAATCCAACGTACGGTGAGCTTCATGATTTTTGGTTTACTACTTAACTAATTTTTAGACAGGCCCACAAAAGATCCTGATTTTTATTATCTGTGCCCCATAACATGCCGTCGATTGCCTAAAACAATACGCCATAAGTGTGCTTAAGTATTCAAATGACACCAAACTTGGTGTCCGCCATCTAGTGTATTTGGGATCAGGCAGCGAATTAATTTATTTACTCCTTGATTCCGACCAGCCGTTGGACGGAATCGTTTGCGGCTCCATCTCAGGCCTATTCACCATGGATCGTATCCCCCATCAACCCCATCCATTCTCCCCAATATCCGACGCCTGCTGTTCGGCCCTCGGGTCGGACGCTCTATGTATTCGGCGGACCTTGTCTGAGCGCAGCGAGTTGGTCCGCTCCCCATCCTGCGTCCGTCCCATCCAATAAGGCCGAACTGGGCGTCAATGGTTTTGGGTCCTTTTCCCGAAAGAAAAGGGCCTCGTCCGCCGGGGCGAAACCCGGCATCCCCAAAAATCTCGTGAACACTATAGTTGGGTAACCACATTCGATGTGTTTCATCTAACCAACGGTTTTTGAGAAAAAAATCAAGATGGATTCCCGATAAAAAATGTCGGGAATGACCGCATTGAGGAAACCTTCTTATTCGCTATCCGGCTGTTTCAAACTGATCAAGCACTCTAGATTCCCCAACCGCCGCTAACGTGCAGATTGGCGCCCGTCACGTACCGAGCTTCGTCGGAAAGGAAATAACGAACGGCTTGAACGGCATCATCGATTTCGCCAATATATCCAGCCGGAATTTTCTTGGCCATGCCCTCCAGCTCTCCCGGTGGGGCGCTCCCGGAATCGATAAATCCCGGGGAAATCGCATTCACGGTGATACCATCAGGGGCCAATATTTTCGCCAGAGTCCGGGTAAGAATGAGGACCCCGGCTTTGGCAATATAATGGGCGGTCACATGGGGTTGGGCTTCCATTTTGTCCGCGTTGGCCATACTAAACGAAATGATCCGGCCTGATTTTCTGGACTTCATCCCTGGCGCAACAGCCTTCGCGAGGTAGAAGATCGGGTGGAGGTTATTGGTGAACATCTCCGACCAGCCATCAAACGTTTCTTCAAAAAGCGGCACTCGATGGTAGGGTCCGGCCCCGTTGATCAGGGCATCAATCCGTCCCCATGTACTCTCCACCTGCTGAACAAGCCGTAGGGCAGCAGTGGAGTCTGAGACATCACACTGAATAGCCAAGGCTTTGCCGCCTTTCTCTTCAATGGTGCGGACGACGTCTTGAGCCTCCTGCTGACTTCTGCGATAGCAAAGGGCCACCGTCCAATCATTGGCGGCTAGGTCGAGGGCGATACCCCGCCCAATTCCCCTTGCTCCACCAGTGATCAACGCCACCCGTTCATTCATCGCTCCACTCCCTTGTTGAGAAAGTATAATTGCCCCCTTACTCGCGATTGGTTAATCGCTTGGCTAACTCTTGCAACACGTTTTTCGTACGAGAAGAAAATATCTGATTCTGCGGATCCTTGGCTTCCCGGATAAACAGATGAAGATCCTCAACCGTATCGAAATCTCGGAGGGTCGGTAACACCTTCAACGTTAATCCCAGCTCCTGAACCCTCTGTGTGGTGCGCGTATACACCTGATCAGTGGACCACGGCATATTCTCAAACAGTTCCGGCACAGGGGAGCGCAGCCCGATTAAATAATACCCGCCATCCACTGTGGGGCCCAACACCACATCACGATCCTGCAAGCCCTTCACGGCTGAAGTCAGCAGTGGACCATTGATCCCGGGAATGTCGGTGCCAATGACCACAACCGAACGATAGGGAGCACCGAGCGACTGTTTAAAAACCCCGGCCATGCGGGCTCCCAGGTCATCCCCCTGTTGATCCCAGACAGGGATTTTGAATCGAGCCTCCATGGCCCGAAAGAAGGGGTGATGGGGAGAGGGCGTTCCGGCCAGAATACGATCGTACCCTTTGAGAGATTGGCATCGTTCTAAGATATCCAAGACCAGACTTCCGTGGAGACTGGCTGCCTCATCAGGCGTGAGAGGAGGACACAGGCGTGTTTTGACTTGACCGGCAACTGGTGCCTTCGCAAAGACAATAATCGCCGACGTCGCAGGTGGGAGAGATCGACGTCTTTCCCCCTGGTGCGATGAACGTGATCGACGAACAGCTGGGTCGTTACCGGACGGTGTCATAATACTGCTGAAGACGACGAGGATCCCATCCTAGCCAATACCACGCGCGGAGTATCCACATGCGCACGATCGTGCGGAGAGGGCCGTGCTGTTCCCACCGTCGAAACGAGGTGATGACCTTCGCTCGCAAAGGCGCGATCGTGCCAACTCGCTTCAACCGGCGACTGAATTCAATATCTTCCATAAGAGGAATATTCGCAAAGCCTCCCAACTCTTCAAACACTGAACGTCGCACAAACATGGTTTGATCGCCGGTGGAAATCCCGGACCAGCGTGAGCGCAGATTCATGAGCCGGCTCACCATCCATGCATAACCCGTGTCCCGTGGGAATCGTACATCAAACCGGCCACCGACACACCGCGGATCGTCCATGGCCTGCTCCACCACTTGCCTGGCATTGTGCGGCAATTGCGTGTCCGCATGCAGAAATACCAGAATGTCGGAGTTGGCCAGAGCTGCCCCGGCGTTCATTTGAGAAGCCCGCCCACATGGCCCGGGAATAATCCGAGAGTGGACATGAGGCGCGGATTGACAAATCATCCCGGCCATATCCACCGTTCGATCCCGGCTTCCTCCATCCACAATGATCATCTCTTCAAACCCTAACGACAGCAACTCAGGCAACAGAGCAGGCAAAGCCTTCTGTTCATTCAAGACCGGGATGATCACAGCGATGGTCATGGAGGGAGTGTTGAAAAAGCATGCCCTGAATCTGGCCGAAGGGGCCGCCATGCCTGCGCCGGAGCTTCGGCAGGCAAGCCAGCGGCATTCCATGGTCCGAAAAACGTGAGGAGTGCTCAGAAATGGGTGGTCGAAAAGAGTGCACGACTTAATGTGCTAAATGCATCCTTACTCTTTCCTCCTTATTCTTTGCTCCTTACTCCTCACTACTAACGCCTCACACTTTACGATGCGCCTCCTTAGGAGCCGGCGGGTTTCTTGGGATTTTTGAACATAAAAAACACGACGACCCCGATCGTGCCCCAGTAAATCAGATACTTATGCCAAAACAAGACTTCTCCGAAATGCATAAATGCCATTGCACAAAGCAGAGACAACGCCATCACCGTATAACGGACGGTGAGGTTTTCAACAGAGGAATAGGCCCACATCGCCATTCCTGAAAAATAAATAATCAAGGGGAAGATGCTGATTTCCGCACCGGTACTGGCGGACAGAAAAACCTGCAAAAACCCGATAAAGACCATGGCGGATCCCACCATACGCATGGCCACCTGCATCTGCAGGTTTTCTTGATCCTCCGGGTCCTCCTCCCTGACTGGCGGACGGGGAGGCACTGGCTTGGGGGCAACAGGATCGGTCGGCTGAGGTTGTTCGGTTTCTGTACTCATCGTTACCACTTAAAATGTTTGCTGAGTGTGAGCCCCTGCTGGTAATAGGAAGACCCTAAAGCCGATCCATATAACTGCGTGGGAATATCGCGCATCTTTTCGTAGACGACTTTAAAAAATGTCTGCCCGTCATGAATACGGAACGGCACATCGTGTGGGCGAACCTCCAACACCACCTGGGTGCCTTTCCGGCTCGGGTTGGCATAGCCAAACCCCGGATCGAAGAACCCGGCATAATGGGTTCGTAATTCCCCGCAGGCGGCTTCATAGGCCACCATTTCCGATGAATAGCCAGGCGGAACCTGGATACGTTCTTTGGAGGCCAGGATATAAAATTCTTCCGGCTCCAAGAGCATTGTGGCCGTGGCATTGCGTTTTAGCGGTTCCCAATAATCCGTGGCGGCATAGTGGCCTATCTGGCTGAGATCAATGACATGACTGTTCTTTTTCGCCCGGTACCCCACAATCCCCTCAGGTTGGTCACTTGATCCTCGCAAATCGACACTCAGAAACAGACCGTTATCCACCCGAAGTTCCTTGGATAATAAAGGCCGATCCGTTTTCCCCGAATCTCCATTATGAAACAGCAAGGGAGTCTTGCGATGAACGGTTCGCAACCCTGAATCCGAGACCATGGGTTTGCCCGACAGTAATCGCAATTGGTTGAGAGCCAATCCAGCCTGCACTCGGATCGTAAACGACCGAGGCACGATTTCCAAAAATAAGGGGCCTTCGTATCCCGCGCGGATTTCATCAAAGCCCACATGCAGATCCGTTACCACGCGGGTAAAAATATCCAACCTTCCCGTGGAACTTTTGGGATTAGTTCGACCGCGAATGTCTTTGGGAAGCTTCAGCCGCTCCATCAAGGGGACGAGGTAGACATGGCCCTTTTCCAGAATCGCACCATTGGTCAGATCCATATCGTACATCACCAGATCGGATCGGTAGAGATCTTCTATCGTAAACTGTGATTGCTGGTCTGAGGGCTCTGGCAGAAAACTGCTCAGGAGACGATAGACCTTCGTCCCCAACCGCAAATCGAGACTGGCCGGTTGAATTTGCTTGGAGGTGATGGGCACGTCGGCTTGGATAACCTGTTGACGAACCAACGCCCGAAGATGTTGGAAGGACAAAATTCCCGTTTTTTTGGAGTCGGGCATCAATAGTCATCCATGGCGCCGGCACTGCACATATCCTGGGACGCAGGCGCGCCTACCATGGGGAGTTCACGCCCGTTTGGCGATGGCGGCTGAGGATAATGGTAGGTTTTATTTTCGTAATTTTTTAACACCGCTCCGTTCTCATCCAAATTCAATAAATAATCGTTCGGCAACAGAGGGATCTTTCCGCCCCCTCCAGGCGCATCAATGACAAAGTGGGGAACAGCCATGCCACTGGTATGCCCCTGAAGCGCTTGAATAATTTTCAACCCTGTTTCCACCGTGGTCCGGAAATGGTTGGTTCCCTTGGTGAGATCGGCTTGATAGAGGTAATACGGTTTCACTCTGGCCAGCAACAACTGATGCATGAGGCGTTTCATGATTTCCGGATCATCATTCACACCCTTCAGCAAAACGGTTTGGGCCCCCAAGGGCACCCCGGCATCCGCCAATCGGCCACAAGCCTCCTTGACCTCCGGCGTCAACTCATCCGGATGGTTAAAATGCAAATTCATATAGATGGGATGGTAGCGTTTGACAATATCACACAATTCCGGAGTAATTCGTTGGGGGAGGGTCCCTGGCACGCGGGTCCCAAACCGAATTAATTCTAAATGCGGGATAGACCGAAGGGCTTTCAAGATCCGCTCAATGAGGCGATCGGGCAATAACAACGGATCACCTCCCGACAAGATGACATCCCGTACTTCAGTATGCTCCCGGAGATAGCCCACCGCTCGATCCAGCTCACCCTTCTTGAGAAACCCCGGCTTTCCCACCAGCCGTTTTCTCGTACAAAACCGACAATAGATTGGACATTGGTTGGTCACCATCAGCAATACGCGATCAGGATATC
>JAOTTP010000130.1 GCA_029864405.1 Nitrospirota bacterium | reverse complement strand
TTAGCCGATAAACTCATTCGACGCCACCCCCATGTTTTCCAACAGACCACCGATGCTTCTCCTATCACGACATCCCAAGATGTGAGCCGGCAATGGGATCAACTCAAACAACAAGAACAATCAACCCAATCAGGACCTCTCTCGTTGTTGCAGGGCATCCCCAAAATCGCTCCCTCCCTCCAGCGGGCCTTGCAAGTCCAAAAACGGGCCTCTCGTGGGGGATTTGATTGGGCGACCATTGAACCGGCTCTTGAAAAATTCAAAGAAGAATTGGATGAATTATATGCTGCCGCCGCGGAAACCACTCAGCCGTCTTCGGAAGGTGCTCTTCAGCAACGCGACATCATCAATCAAGACACGATCGAAGAAGAGTTGGGCGATGTGTTCTTTGCGTTAGTCAATGTCTCCCGTTTTCTTCGAGTCAATCCTGAAGACGCGTTACGGCGTGCCACCAATAAATTTATCTCCAGGTTTCATTTCGTTGAATCACAAGCCGCGTTAGAAGGGAAGGAACTTCGCGACTATACGCTTCCGCAACTCGACAAATGGTGGGACGCGGCCAAACACCTGGAGCGTCAAGCACCACAGACTTCCAAAAGCATCAAAGGAGCGACAACGTGAGCCAAGAAGAAGAACCCACAGAAGGTCGACGGGTAGGCCTCCACCCCCTTATCGTGGTATTTGGTGTCATTTTTGGTTTATGGCTGTTTATTACGCTGATCATCCCCAAATCGAAAAATATGCCCAACCAGGGAACCGGAGCGACGGCAAACACCCCGATGGGCATCCACAACATCGTCTCGACTGATCTCATCCCAACCTATGAGGCCACAGGAACCGTGACAGACATGAATGCAATCACCATTCTGGTTCCCCAGGCCACAACGGATAGTCAGGTGGTCGCGCTGTTGCAATATTTCCAAAAAGCCCGTCTGGATAATTCCCTAGAAACCCTTTTGCCCCCCACCACACCGGGAGACAAACTCGGTGAATTCGCCATTGCCGACATCTATATTTTTTCGGAAGAACAATACGGCGGGACGGACTCAGCAAAGGCGTTAGGCCGCGGGGCTCATGCTCCTGGAGAGTTTTACCCCAGCTCCATTCCGTACGAAGTGGCCATGGAACATGTCCGGGGACACTATGCTATTGACCTGTACAACAAAAACTCCCCTGAGCGTGCGTCCGTGGGGTTTGGTGAAGACGACACCGGCGTGTATTCAAAACGCTTTCAACGCGTCTTCTAGAATAATTGAGGTATGCGTAGAGGTGAAGGATCTCACACCTCCTGCTGAGACCTGTCTCCTCAAGGCCTCTCTGATCTCATAGGCCTATCTGATCGCGAATAGATTTCCGCAAGACAGCCTGTTCAGCCTTCATCCATTGATCAAGGAGACCAAACAGGGATATGCGGTCATCCGTAAATGGCCCTATCATGACATCCCGTCGATCAGCCAGCAATCCATCCGCGTCGGCAATCTCAAGTTTTTTATCCGCAATTGCTCGCGAAAGGATTTGATTGATCCGAAGTTGTTGCCCAACTGATCCACCCACGATGGCCAGGATCGAATGTTTCAAATAGTCCAGTTCCAGCTCAATCGACACCTTCACTCTGACCCCCTGCCCAGTCGCCCAATGAGGTCGTTGGACGGAATAATCATAGGAAAAGGCTGGCTCATTTGGCTCCCGATAGGGACCCATCACATTCAAGACAATTAAATCTGACGGCATGGTGCGCGTTCCTCAAAAAATGAATGAGTGGATCAAGAAATTCTCGAAGGTGAAGACACCCGTGATTTAGAAGCTATTTGAATGAGGGCTCCACTCGAATCCCCTTCCACGGGTCCCATCCACCCTTGTAATCCATTTTTCAGGTGGTAGATATTGGGATAATTTTGTCGACTCAGAAAGTCGCAGGCAAGCCGACTCCGATCACCACCCGCGCAGTACACCAAGATTTTATCGGATTCAATCGGGAGCTCTGCCTGGTGCCGCATCTCTAAATCCTCTACTGGAATCAACTGAGCTCCCGGAATCCGCTGTTTGGCGTATTCAGCATTGGTGCGGACATCCAAGACGAACACATCTGAGGCAGTGGAAGGTTGTGACAGCCATTGGGCTGCCTCAGAGCCAGAAATCTCGTGATACAGTTGCCCATTTCTAATCAACGTATCGGAGACGCGTTGGCCTCGAGCCAAAAGTGCCGTATGGATTCGCAAAGGCTCAACCGCAGATTCAATCTTTCCGGGCAGTGCGTTCACTTTCTGCTCAAGATAATATTGCTCACGTTTCATACGGGAAAGCTCTTGATGGAGTCGCCGAACCGACCAGAGCGCCACGCCCGTGACACACAGGCCGACGCCTCCCGCAATCACGCCTAGACTATCCATCCGACCAATTCGCCTCTTTCTGGAATGAACAGGTCCTCGGCATATCCGACACAACCATTTCCGGTCATTTGTGGTCTCGCCTGTCTAAAAAATATTCCGTATTTTTATTATTGCAGGACGAGTGTCTCCCCCGTTTCTTTGGTGCGAGAGACTCTCGTTGTTGGTGGATATGTAAAAAACGGAAAACCACTGTAGAAGAAAAACGACCAGTGGGATATTGATAACTGGTCGGGGCGAGAGGATTTGAACCTCCGACCCCCGCGTCCCGAACGCGGTGCGCTACCGGGCTGCGCT
>JAOTTP010000023.1 GCA_029864405.1 Nitrospirota bacterium | reverse complement strand
AATCGACATAGGTAGGCGGTCACCCGCTTTCCCTGTCACACCACCGTACGTACGGATCCGTATACGGCGGTTCGGTGGGTTGAGCGATTGGTCACCAGAACAGACTGGTCACCTCTCGCCGAGCTTTCGACTGCGCGGTTCGCCGCAAGCAATTCGACACTTCCTCGTCAGCCCTTCGGGCTTCACCCCTATCCTCTGTCGGGAAGGCCAGAGTTAACTGGGTGTTCAGCCGCTTGTCGCTCATGAGTTCCGCTGTCTACTTGCCGCTCCTCACCGTTCAGGCCTTCATCCCTGCCGGGACTACTATGCCCTCTGCTGACTCCTCCCGCCCGGTCAGGACCGATCACTCCATCCTCAGTCTTGCCGTCAAGACAAACGAGAGGTCTCCCGAGGTCAGTTCAACCGCCTTCAGCGCACGACCGCCAGATTTACACCCCGTGCCCTTGATGGATAGGGACTTCGTGAAAACCAGCTCACTCGTCCGGCACGGCCTGCCTCGTATCTGGTTCTTGTTCATCGGCCCGCGCCTTTGCTCCACACTGCCTTCAGACCCCGCCTCACGACGACGCCCTTGTGCTTCGCTATGACTTCACCTCCATCAGGTTGTCAAAGGGACTTCCACCCTCAAGCTGTTGAACATGCTCGGCACACTGGTTTTGGGTCCTTTTGCCGAAACAAAAGGACCTCGTGCACCGGGACGAAACCCCGCACAAACGTTCAAAAACTAAAATACTGGATTACTAATTTCGTGAGAAGGACGATGAAGACTAGAAAAAATGATACAAAAAAGGCGACTCTTTTGTAAGAGCCGCCTTTGGGAAGACCTGAAATATCTACCGAGGCTTACATAAACTTCATAAACTTTTCTTTGGCTTCTTCCATAATCTCGGCCGTGATCTCGGATCCACCACGCTCTTTCACTAAACGTTCAATCTCCCGCCGCGCCATTGGGCGAATAAAGTCGGGAATATTATCCAACCGTTGTTGGGCTTCTGGGGTCCATCGGATGCCCTCTGTTGAGGCGTTTTTCGAATCATCCATGACTTGAAGCGTCACCGTCGTAAAACCACTCTTTCGAGCATAAGACTCGACACTACTTTTGACCATCGGCTGCACAAATGAAGGGAGTTTAGCCAGTTTCTCTTGAGCATCGGGGGTCCATAGCAATTGCTCACCAACCGGAGCTGTGGTGCCCGTAGTACCTGATGAGCCCAAGCCCATTTGTGCAACCATGGCCGAGAACGGACAGCCGCCGCCTTCCCCCGATTCGCTCGACCCAGTCGCCGGAGCCGCGGAAACGGCGGTAGCCGGTTGGCCTCCTTGAATCTTTTCGTTCAGATAGGCCGCCATCTGCCCCTTGCCTGCCGACACATTGTCTTGTAATCCACCCCGAGTCATTTCTAGCGGGGCATGATCCACAGTTCGCCCACCCAACTGGACTCCGAGGGAGGACACCATCTGAGTTTCCCCGGGATTCGTCACCATTGAAAATCTGGATTGGCAGGATGGACATTCAAAAAAAACTCCCAGAGATCCCTCAGCCGGTTTCTCCACCTTTTCAAATGTCATATACGTTTCGCATTTCAAACAAACAAATTTCATAATGTTCCCCTTCTGAGAGTCAACGGACCACAACGCCCTCTTTTATGTAAATTTTACGATTTTCCTGCTAAGACCTGTTGATAGTCCAATAAGGTATGCAGTTTTTTCGCGATGTCCTGATATTTCCCAACGGTGGGATCAGATCCATCCAAAATCGGGTTGCCTTTATCAAAGGTGCGAGCAAAATTCCGATCAAACGGCACACGCCCCAGGAGTGGAATGCCAAGCACCTCACACATCGACTCGGTATCGCCCTCAAACAAGGGGGTTTCGGCGCCACAAGATGGGCAGCGGTATTCACTCATATTTTCCACGACACCTAAAATCTCAATGCCTAATTCTTGAGCGTATGCAATGGACTTTTGAACCACATTCGAGGCGACTTCCGATGGGGTCGTTACCACCACGGCCCCGGCCAAATCCGGAATCAACCCGGCTAAGAGGGGGGGTTTATCCGCCGCCGCTCCCGGCGGAAGGTCTGCCAACAGATAATCCAATTCGCCCCATACCATATCGGAGAGGAATTCCCGGATCACATTCATTTCCGTCATACCCAGCCAGACGGGACTCAAATCCATGGGGCCTTTCCATCGAACAGGCGCATTGGCCTGCAACAAAAAATCCATTGAAGCCACTTTTATGCCCAACGGTCCAATCGGAGGCATTACCCCTTCCGGACTATCAACTAATCCTACCCCGCGCATGCCCAACATCTGGGGAACACAGGGACCATTAATATCAACATCCAACAGACCGACCCGCTGATCCATGCGAGCCAAGGCTAAAGCGAGATTTACCGTGGTCATACTTTTTCCCACTCCGCCCTTCCCACTCATCACCACCACTTTCCGACGGATCCCCTTCATTCGAGACATGACCATTTTGGTTTGCTCAGAAATCTGGGCCACCACCTTGGCATCATCCGAATAATGGAGCTTATTCAAAATCGTTTTCAGGTCACTTTGTGGAGTCATAGCAAGATCCTTACATTCATATCCATGTGAAATTTTTCTATCCTGGCACGGTACCACAGCATTTTTTCCAGCGTCAAACCAACCCAAAGACCACTTTCATAAGAGTCGCGAAGACTCATTCGGGCACGAAGGGACCAAATTCAACGAGCAACAGGAAAGGATCCGAATAAAGAAAAGATGGAAAAGGATTTAGGAAAAATCTTGCAGGAGGGTCACGCCCAGAAATCGCAGGCGCCTGAAATATTCACTAGTGGCTTCAGACAAGTCCGGGACGATAGATTCCAGCTCAGCGAGACAATCACGTAGGATTTCAATTCGTGGCTCATCAAGGTGACGTTCATCAAAATAATAGGTCAAACATCCACCAATGACCGTATCCAATGTCATAAGTTGCCCTTCATTGCTCCCCAACCCGTCCGGCCAATCGGTCGATTGATGAACCTGCCAGATTTCGTCAAGTTTCTCTCGATCGAGATCCGTCATACGCCCTCAATATCATGATGCTTTTGGCACGGCCGCACCAGATTTCCCTCAACCATTACAGCCAGCTACAGGCCTTTTCCCCAGCCCAACGCATCCAGAAGCAGGACAGAAATGGCACATAACCCGAGTCCCCAGATGCGATAATCGACAAGCTCCCGCTCTAAACACCATTTGACGATCCGTAACCGCCACAAGTCGGATCCGGCATACAAGAAAATTCCCTTCGCGACCATACTCAGGCCCACGATCACCCAAAGGGGTTGGTAGGGAACGCCTCTGGTTCCGAATAACAGAAAAATGCCCAATAAGGCTGCAACGCCTCCCCATTTGATAAACCCTGGTGCCACAATGAGGGATTGTCGTAGGGTAGCGATCATTCGTTCCGGAGCAACTAACAAGGCCACCCCATCAGCCATCCACAACCCCGCAATAAAGAAAAGGATAATCACGACCATGCGTCATCCAATAGGGTCAGGAAGGAACTTCCTCTGGCAAAAAATTATGTAAACAATCGTTTGAGAAACATTGGCACGGCTCTATGCCTTTACTTACAAATACCGATGACTGGTCACCGCCCCTGTAGAATCCAACTCGTACCATAATGGTGCACCCGTCGGAATATTCAGTTCGAGTAAGGCTTCTGTGGACAATTGCTCTAAATGCATGACCAACGCCCGCAAACTATTGCCATGGGCCACGACTAAGACCGTCTTATTCGCCAACAGAGCCGGCCGGATTCGATTTTCATAATAGGGAAGGACTCGTTCGGCTGTATCCTTCAAACTTTCGCCCCCAGGGGGAGGCACATCAAAGCTCCGCCGCCAAATTTTTACCTGCTGTTCGCCATACTTTTGTGCTGTCTCGGCTTTATTGAGGCCCTGCAACTCTCCATACATCCGCTCATTCAGCGCTTTGTCTTCCTCGATGGGAATCGTCGTCTGTTCTATCCCCTCCAGAACCAGCCGTAGCGTTTCCTTGGCCCGCGTCAACACGGAGGTAAACGCACAATCAAAATGAAACGACTGGAGTTTCTTCCCAGCATCGCGGGCTTCCTGCTCCCCTTTGGGCGTTAACGGCACATCTACCCAGCCCGTAAAACGGTTTTCCAGATTCCATTGAGATTCGCCATGACGAATTAGGACCAACTGGGACATTTCCTCCTCCTCCCGTTCCCTATGAGTGATTGCTTCTTCTACCATACATGATTGGTCTGCTCTGGCTTGCTTTGCACTGCAGCGAATCGTACCATGGCCAGAATTTTTATGTGCGACTCGATACGCGATGGCCTCTGACGACAACAAATGGGAACAATTTGCTCGCTGGTGGACCGATTTGGCCCGACGACAAGGTGTGGCAGATCGAACTGAGCGGTTTTTTCATCACGGTCTCGGACCAGAACACGCGCTAGATCGAGCTGCCCAAGAAGGGGGTGACCTGGATTATATCCTGTTTACTCTCATCCGGCATTGGATCCCCCCCGTCCTTCCCCCCACAGGCCAAGAACGAACCGCGAAAAACGATTCCGACTATTGGCTGGAGTCAGAACGAATTCTCAAAGCTGCAGTCGGTCGACTCCGTGAACTTAAGCCCGTCATTGATATGCTCACCACACCCAGTCCACTTGATACGCCAGAGACCTCTCCTCATCCAGATGTGGAGGTCGAATTGGCCAATATGTTAGAAGGGATCGCCGAAGTGGTCGGAGGGTATGGAGGCCCCGATTACACATCCATTATCAAAAATTTCGACCCGATTCCCCTTCGTCAAACGCAGCCCTTTAAACACAATAAGAAACATAGTGCGGAATTATGGGTGGTATTTTTATTACGAGAACATTTCCGAAATTTGGGATTAGGGAAGGACCGAGCCTGGAAGCTCATCACGCAACTTGTTGATGCCGCAGACATTTTTCAGTCAGACGAACAGCCCTCCACACCTGAAGCCCTCAAGTCCTGGTGGACAAAAAATTGGCCGCGAACCTATACCCTTCTGACAGAGAAAGGCCAACAGGGAAACGCCAAATCTACCGCCTACCAATCTGATTACGATTGGTTTCGAGCGTGGTTCAATTGGCAAACCACCTCAATTCAATCCCAGGTCCCTTCAGCCACCAAGAACCCCAATCCTCTCTCTTAAAAGAATTTTTGAACCGGACGTCCTTCCGTTCCCCCAAGAGGATCTTCCACAGAAGGCCCCTGAACAATCGCCGCCGCCAACAAGCCCAGCATCAACACATGCAGCACTACCCCTAACCAGAGGACGTAAGGCTGAACTCCGCCCTCTTCCTGAATCAGGCGCGCACGGCCACTGTCATCAAGACTGGGCAGTGCCATAATTCGCTGAACCTTGTCTTTCACATGCCAATAGTACAAGTAATTCGCACTGGCTCCAGCCAACATTCTCGATACAATTCCCACCATCACATCCCCAGTCAGAAAAATGGCCAGAGCCGGGGCCACAGCGTATAACAAAGCAAACATATACATCTTGCGATATAAAAACCAAAGGAACGAATCAAACAACGCAGCGGGCCAGTTCCAACTTAGCGCAAATCGTGGACCCTGAGGGGTTTCAATATTTTCAAACTTTTCCTTGTAGTATAAAAAAGCCGGGCGCCACACCCACCCGGTCTTGACTGAAAACTGAATGGATTTACTTGGACCGATGAACGTTTCCCACAATTGGGATGGAGTGGGAAGAGTCTTGGTCCCGGTTACCCCAGGATTGACCTCTGTGGCAGCCTCTGAAGAAGGGGAAGCAAGCGCTTGTCCACACTGCAAACAAAAATTCGCGGTATCGGGATTCTCTTGTGAACAGGAAGGGCAGGGGTGCATAGTGGTCGTTTATAGCATCCCAACTACACCCACACAAGTTCTGTCTGGCAGCAAAAGATCTCTCAACAAAATCTGACTCCTCCTCACCTAATCATGGAGACTTAGCATTGAACGTTTCGACTCGTTCTCACTTTTCGATCAAGCATGTCATACGCCATGCGCTTGGGATCGCCCAGCGGCATTGACCGATGATCGGACTCATGTATGCTCCAGGATAATCCACAGTTGTGGCACTGCGCTGGTACCTCTGCAACCTGAACGCGATCCCTCCCCACCAATCGTTTCAAACACACCCGACAAAATGGCCCTTGCACCATGGCTTGGACTTGATCATCCTCTACGTCTTCCTTCGACACCACTCCAATCTGTAACCACATAGAATCGCTGAGCGTAAAGCGAAGGCCCTTCCCCATGATCGACCGTGGTCGAGGGACAGGTCCGTCCATGGCAGCGAGTGAATCATCAGACGGCTCAAGGCGCTCAACAGGAGACTCCACTTCTTCAAACCATTCCTGAAATTGATGGGAGAATTTCTCCGCAGTTGTCACGGAAACCTTCCTGAGATGGACCTGCTGCTCCAGACGAAAGAACTTTTCCTGAATGCTCTTCAGCTCTCTAACGCCGACCACTCCCAATCCAGATCGAATCCAGTCCGGAAGTTGCTCAAAAATGTGGTGGATGACCCATATGTTTTCCGCAACACCCACAGCTCATAGCCCAGAAATGCCACCACCGCCCATAGAAAAATGAAAGTCAATTCCATATCACATCACCACATATCTGATTCTTGTGACGTCCGTCTTTTAAACGTTTGGGAGCTTCCTGCAATTCCTGTTTCATGCCCATCGGGCAGCGGTATTCGTATACCATACTTCAGTTTTCCTGATCGCTCCAGTCCCTCATTTTGGACTGGACCCTTGTCGTCATTTTCGCTAAGGTTTCACCATGGTCTACGGTCAATGGTTTCCTGCCATCTCTTCCACTATTTTTTGTTGGCTTTTTGTGGCATTTCACCATGGCTGCAATTGAAGACAGTCCCCTCCTGCCTCCTCTCAACGCGGTTGAAGAGGACCGGGCACTTCTTCTCCATACCCATCGGAATTGGAGACGCTCCCAGCAGGCTGAAATCCCGAAAAAAGGACAATCTGAAAACGAACTATCTACCCACACCTCTCCACCAAATTCTCAGGATTTTTTTCAGGTTGACCTCCGAGAGGCCGACTTCCGCCACCAGGATCTTCGGAATGCCAATTTCCAAGAAGCCTATCTCCCTGGAGCGAATTTTGAGGGAGCGAACCTGCGTGGGGCAAATTTTCAAGGGGCGAATTTGCGAAGTGTCCGTTTCACGGGCGCCCAACTAGCCTGGGCAAATTTCTCACAAGCCGACCTTATTTGGGCGGATTTCCAGGAAGCCGACCTTCAAGGCACTGATTTCCAGCATGCGACGCTCCGCGGCGCCACATTTGTTCGTGCACGAATTCGGGGGGGGAACTTTTTTTCCACGGACTGCTCTTGGGCCGATTTTCAAGACACTGACCTGCATGAGAGCGATTTTCAACAGGCCAATCTCAATGGAACGACCTTCTTCAATGCCAAGACAGCCGGTGCCAATTTCCAAGGCAGTCATGGTCAACACGAACCTTCAAGGACTGATTCTTCCACACCCCCTGGCAATCCGCTTTTTTCTTAATGGCCTGTCACGCCTTGTCCCATTCTGAAATCAATCGCCTTCTTCATCCTACATACAGCATTCACGGAAGGTATCCGGCTATCCCAATGCTGAACCAGATGGCTGAAAAAAATTACGCAACACCACATTTCGTTGGGGTTCACGCAATTTGGCCAACGCCCGTTCCTCAATTTGTCGAATCCGCTCTCGGGTCACAGAGAATTCAAGGCCAATTTCTTCAAGAGTGGCATCCTCAAGCTCTCCAATACCAAAGCGCCGCCGAATAATATGTGCCTCCCGTGGCGTTAAAGTCTTTAACAAGGAAGTCACTTTTTCCTGGAGATCCACCCGTTCAGCCGAATAACATGGAGAAACGGCGGAATGATCTTGCAAGAGATCAGAGAGCGGCGAACCGTCTTCATCTCCCATGGGAGTCTCCAGAGACAGAGTCCCTTTTGTCGCTTCCAACATCGTGGACAGTTTGTCCAAAGGAATATCCACTGCGCCGCTGAGCTCCTCCAATTTCGGTTCTCGCCCCATTTGCACGGCTAACCGTTCCAACGTTCGCCGCACTCGAGTCAGCACATCACAGACATGGACGGGGACCCGCACAGTCCTTGACTGATCGGCCAATGCCCGGGTCACCGCCTGTCGAATCCACCACGTCGCATAGGTGCTGAACTTATATCCTCGTTGATATTCAAAACGGTCCACCGCACGCATCAGTCCGATATTTCCTTCTTGTATGAGGTCCAGTAAATCAAGCCCTCTATTCACATACCGTTTGGCGACACTGACAACCAGCCGTAAATTCGCCTCCAACATGGCCTCCTTGGCGAAATGCAGGCGGATTTTGGCTTGGTCCAATTGCCGAACCCGTGCGAGAAATTCTGGAAAGTCCATGCGCAACACTTCTTGTTCCAAGCATACGAGGTGTTCACCGGCTTCCAGGGCCGAGCGTTGGGAACTTGAGTTTGGCTCAACGCGAGAGTTCGTGTCGGGTAGAGACTTCCGGCTCATCCCACGTGTTCGCTCGCCGCCATAAAAAATGTCTTGAGGAGATATTCCTAAACGTTTCAACACCTCCGCAAGTTGGCGTTCCGTTGCGCGAAGGCGGCTTTCCACCTGTTTGGTAAACGCAGGATGCCAATTCACTCCCTCAAGACTTTGCCATAATTTTTTTCTGGCTTGCTCAGAGGTCGAAGCACCATGCTTGGGTGTAGAGACATTCTCCTTTTCCCTCGTCATCATGGATTGAACGCAGTGACAAAGGTGGCTCAGTTGTTGAATCACACGTTGACGAAACTCTTCATCCTCTTGCTGTTCGGCTTGGAGGTCAGGAAGGTCAGCTTCTTCCTCAGATTCTGTCTCTCCATCGGCTTCCTTCTCCTTTTGAACAATATGCCTGGCCGCGATCTGGCCATTCATCAACCGCATCCGTTGTTCTTGAAGAAAATCCAACGTCATAGGCAGGGAGTAAAGAATCTCCAGCATACTTCGCTTGGCTTCTTCAATTTTCTTACACAGACGGACTTCTCCCTCACGGTCAAGCAATGCCACTTGCCCTATTTCTTTTAGGTATAAGGGAAGTTGCTTGTCACTCATTCCTGGCGAACTGTCCACTGCAGGGGAGCCGCCGCCGGACAAGACAGGATGACGATCCTGCTTTTTCACCCGTTTAATGGATCCATTCCACGAAGGCTTCTGTGCGGATACCGATGGACTCATAGCTTGTCTCCCTTCTATTGAACGGTCTCAGGTCACCTGACCATTTGATTAAGAGGCATTGATGGGCCGTGAACCTCATTGATCACCTGCTACGAATCAGCAAAGGGAGTGCCACTGCAAAAGTTTTCTCAAATGGTGCACATTGATTATCGTTAAAGCTGACTGCTCTCCAATAATAAGGAACATGCTCCCTCCTAAAAGGATAGTCTTCATGAAAACGTCGAGGCGGTTTACGACCTCCGCGGAACATCATGATAAAGAATGGTCAACATCGATGTTTTTCAAGCTTTTTCCTGTCACATTCTGTCAAGGAAACTGACTAATCATTCAGCTGACTTCAACAAGCCTTTCCCAGGGAGTAAGAAAGGCGTGAATTCTGTCAGCACTCACAGGTCGCCAGGGAAGTAATGATGAGGGAAGTGATTCTTGGCTTGGGTCCAGGATTTTGTTACAGTCCGCGCGGTTTATCTGTGAAATACTTGAAGTTATTCCACATTACTGATGCAATCTTCAGTTCCTACCCATCCATGAAATGGACTGTCTCAACGTACTTTTTAAAAAAGAAGTCTTTGGCATGAAGGGAAAGATGATGCGATTACCCATCCTGGTGATACTTTGCCTCACCGTAGGACTTGGTGGATGTGCAGGAAATACCAAATCCACGAAGACCCAGGACATTGTGGAATCAGGATCTGACAGTCAGATCGCTGAACTTGAGGACGGACTCATCTCTGAAGGCCAAGAGAATAAAAGTGAATTCTTTGATCCCTTTGACGAGTCTGGTCCTGCCCAGGTCAAGGACTATGATCCGTTAGAACCTGTCAATTCTGCAATTTTTGAATTTAATTACCGGGTGGACAAATACGTGGTGAAGCCGGTTGCCCAAGTTTACAATTTCTTCATCCCTCCCGACGTTCAGCAAAGCTTCTCCAACGTGTTTCAAAATATTCGATTTGTCCCCAGACTTTTTAACAACCTTCTCCAAGCGAAGTTTCAGGGAGCTGGCATTGAACTGAGCCGGTTCCTCATCAATTCCACCCTTGGGGTGGGAGGATTGTTTGATCCCGCGAAAATCATGTTCGAGTTAGAAACTCCGCAAGAGGATCTTGGGCAAACCTTTGGGACCTATGGTGTCCCACCGGGACCGTTCCTCATGATTCCGCTCCTGGGCCCCTTCACCTTACGAGATGGCATTGGATTTATCGGCGATACCTTCCTGGACCCATTTAATTGGCTGGTCCTTCCCATCTTTGAAATTGCCGACGCCCCCAGGTTGATCCAACACGATCCGACCATCAGCTATGCACGGTTGGGAATGAGCGCCGGCGAAACGGTGAATCTCCGGTCTCTCACGTTGGAAAAATTTCAAGGCGTTGAGGAAGGCACGCTCGATTTGTATGGAGCCGTCCGGAATGCATATCTCCAGCAACGGCTGAAAGCCATTCAGGAATAGTCCTGTAGCTCATCATCTAGGTCGTCCTCCCTCCTACAACTCAAGAGTGAATAGGCTCTTGAATTTTCTATTTCCCCCTGACTTCTCTCCACAGCACAAACCTCTTTTCTCTCGAAGACAGGAAAGGAAAAAACGGGTATCATATCCAAAGAAGGGAAGGTTCTCTCGCGCTAAAAAATCCTCACCATGCACAAACAGCAGAATTCCCCACTAATAACCTCCACCCAACCCCCAACTGGTCGGTTCCTGTTGACCGCCGCAGCATTTGTCATCGTTGTGGCTGGAATGCGGGCTGCAGAACCGATCCTGGTCCCTCTCATTGTCTCAATATTCCTTGCCATTATTAGTGCGTCACCAGTCTTTTGGCTTCGCCAAAAAGGGGTTCCTTCGCCATTGGCGGTGTTCGGGGTTGTCCTGGGAGTTCTCAGTGTTGGATTTGTGTTTATCCTGATTATCGGAACTTCCTTGGATGACTTCTCTGAAGCCATCCCACGCTACCAAGCTCGACTTACCCAAGAAATCGAGCCCATGATCCATTGGATCCAAGAGTTGGGCTTCCAACTTGATAAAGACATGTTTCTCAAATCCATCGATCCGGGGGCTTCGATGAGGCTCGTGGCCAAAATGTTGTCTGGGTTGGGAAACATGCTCACCAATTCTTTTTTAATTCTCCTGACCGTCATTTTCATCCTGTTTGAGGCGTCCAGCTTCCAAGAGAAAGTGAGGACCGCATTCGGTGATCCGAAAGGCACCTTCTCCCAGGTCAAGAAAATTACGGACGCCGTCAACAACTATTTAGCCATCAAAACGGTTGTCAGCCTTGGAACGGGGGTGATTGTCGCGATATGGGTGTGGGCCTTGGGGATTGATTTTCCCGTTATCTGGGGCCTACTGGCTTTTTTGCTGAATTTTATTCCGAACCTCGGATCGATCATTGCAGCAGTCCCGCCAATGTTATTGGGGTACATTCAATTTGGCATTGGACGCATGTTGCTGGTGGCCACGGGGTATGTGGTCGTCAATCTGATTTTCGGGAATGTGGTAGAACCAAAACTCATGGGGAGGAAGCTCGGCCTCTCCACTCTGGTGGTGTTTCTGTCCTTAGTGTTTTGGGGTTGGGTGTGGGGACCGGTCGGTATGCTGCTCTCTGTTCCCATGACCATGGTGGTGAAAATTGCTTTGGAAAGCAGCCACTCGACTCGTTGGATCAGCATCCTATTGGATTCTGAAGCCTCCGCGGTTCAATCTGTAGGCAACAAACCTCAGGGGACTCAACCGGACGCTTCTCCTTCTAAATCACAACATGCCGGTTCGGTTTCCCTCCATTCCTGACTCATACAACGCGAGCATGCCCTGTGCCTCTCGTCTTCTTTTGCTTAACCAGACACCATGCGATCAGCTCTCTATCACTCAACAGAAATGGTCACCTCCTTATTCACGCACACAACAGCCAGGGCATTCATGGTCGTAGGTCCATCCCAACATAGCCTGTTTGCCTAGTCATCACATCCTGAGAATGTTACCGATTCAGATTCGAAGATAGTCACGGCCATGAATCCCAGACACATATCTAAAATTCTGTTCATCCAGGCTCTGGAACAATCAGACCCACAAGCACGATACATCTCACACTCCACCAGACAGCGCGCCACCCAACATGCAAAAAAACGCTCATCCCACGAACCTCTCTCATCTCCTGAAGGTTCCTTCCAATTCTTCACCCACAGGGCGGAATCTCTCTGGAATTTTCTTTCCACTTCCTACCCCATGATCACGGAATCCTTTCGAGGGGCTCAGGCGACTATTCCGTCCTCAATCATGGTCATGCCGGCCTTTGCTGTCGGCCTACTCATCAATGGCCTCGGAACGTCTCAACGAGTCAATCTCTTAAATTTTCCGCTGTTGCTGCTGCTGTTGTGGAACATTGGTACCTATGCGGGTACCATTCTGCTGTCCCTTCTGGGAAAAGATCTCACCGGGCCACTTCTCCGTCACTTGTCCGCAGGATTCGCCACCGTGACGGAATGGTTGGGAAAAGGACCATGGCAAAAAGTTGCCTTACCTGGACGTGCGGACAGAGAGTGGGTCCTACAGGCCACCGAACGATTTATGAACCTGTGGTGGAGGCACAATCATCCCATCATCATCAGTCGCGTTCGCCATCTGCTTCATATTGGAGCAGCCTGCTTGGCACTCGGCATCATCCTCAGTATGTATGTCCGTGGACTGGTTTTGGATTATCAAGCCACCTGGGAAAGTACCTTCTTATCACCGGCCCAGGTGCATGCTGTCTTACATGGACTCTTGGGACCTGCGGCCTGGCTGCTGGGTTTTCCCTTTCCACCAGTCGAGGCCCTTGCTCATCTTCAAGCTCCTGGCCAGGGCTCTGCTGCTCCGTGGATTCATGTGTGGGCACTGACCGCCTTCGTCGGAATCGTCATACCCCGGGTAATCCTGGCCTGGCTATCCGCACGCTCCGCACACAAAGCCGCGGAATCCTTCACGCTCCCTCTCGATGAGCCGTATTATCTGAAACTGCTGAGCACTGAACGCGGACAAGGAATCCAGATTGATATTGTGCCGTATAGTTATCAGCCCTCCCCGGCCGCTTTGGATTGCTTGGGACAATGCCTCCTGGATCTCCTTGGCAATCAGGCGACATTGCATTGGAGAGACCCCCTTCCTTATGGGCAGGAAAGCGTTCCCTGGTTGAAGGCAACCTCCTCACCTCAAACGGTGGTCCTCGTCTGTAATCTGGCGCAAACCCCGGAAGCGGAGGTGCACGGTGAACTATTTCATACGCTTCAAACTTCTATGCAATCCTGTAACGGACAACATCACTTACTACTGGTTCTGGACCAGGAACCCTATCGGCACTTGGCTGATCAGCCACAAATGAGAGGACGCCAACAGACCTGGCAACGACTCGCCAACGATTACCATCTGCAAATCGTGGCGTTCGATGCCAAAGACACATCCCGCGACCAGCTTCTTGAGAAGGCCCAAGCTGCGCTGTGGCCCCCAAAAGGTGAAATGACATGACGGCTTTTTCTTCTTCCATCACGCTCTCACTCATTTCCCATACCAATATCGGGAAGACCACCTTGGCACGCACTCTTTTGCGTCGCGACGTCGGACAGGTGCTCGACCAGGCCCATGTCACCCTTCAAAATGAACACTTTGTGTTGCTGGAGACGTCTGACGGCTCCCGACTCAACTTGTGGGATACTCCCGGCTTTGGAAATAGCCACAAGCTCTTGAGCCGTCTTCAAGGACTGACCAACCCGATTGGGTGGATGGTGTCTCAAGTCTGGGACCGGTTAGCAGACAAACCATTTTGGTGCAGTCAGCAAGCGATCCGAAACGTCAGGGATGAAGCTGACGTCGTGTTATATCTCGTCAATGCCACAGAAGATCCGTCCATGGCAGGCTATCTTCAACCTGAACTTGATCTCCTCACATGGCTCGACAAACCCGTCATTGTGTTAGTCAATCAAACCGGTCTGATCGATCCACCACAACAGCGACAATTGGAATCCCTTTGGAGGCAACACTGGGTCAATCAACACGTAATCAAAGACGTGATGAGCCTGGACGCCTTTACTCGTTGCTGGGTTCAGGAAGGCGTCTTATGGGATCGCATCACTCAGGCCCTGCCTCCGGAAAAACACTCCACGATGGAAAAATTAGGGAAGGCTTGGTATGCCACCCACCGGCAGATCTTTGATACATCCATGACCCATCTCGCCCACCTGTTGATCGAGACAGCCTTGGATGGAGAACTCCTTCCGCAAGAGACGACAGGGCTCTCAAAAAAGCCGCAAATCAAAAATGCGATTCAGGCCCTGGACCAACGCCTAGCGCAACGTATCTCAGCCATCACCGCACACCTGATCGAGTTACATGGGTTAACCGGCGATGTCGCGCACACACTCAAATCCAGGATTGAAGATGTGACCGTGCCAGGTGAAAGAAAACCGTGGGAAGAAGAAACCTTCTGGGGAGCACTAGCCAGTGGAGCGGCAGCCGGATTGGCTTCGGACTTTGCCACCGGAGGACTCTCTCATGGCGCCTTTACCATTGGTGGAGCCATCCTTGGAGCATTAGCCGAGCGGACCTATGCCAAAAGTCAGGAAACAGGAGATCCCAATCGGATGTCATGGATTCCTGCATTTCTCGACCGGCAAACGCGGGATGCGCTGCTACGCTATTTAGCGGTGACCCATTGCGGGCGAGGACGAGGGGATTACACTGACCCACGAGAGTTTCCCCTCTTTTGGCAACGCGCCGCCGAAAAGATCATTGAACAACGAAAAGACGATCTGCGCCAAGCGTGGAAACTGGCTCAATCCCCTCAACTTCAAAATGGAAAAACCGATCACGCCCAAGCCAATCTCGTTCATCTCCTCTCAGACATGAGCCAAGAAGTTTTGGGCCAATTTTACCCAGAAGCCAAATGGTGGTTAGAACAATCTCCTGGCTGATCTCCTCCGCTTTCACAAGAATCGTTGAGGAAACAAGGAAGCATTCCTCTTCTACTACTATAAAAAAAGTACCCCGTGCTCCCCTGCAATTAAGTTCTCTCTAAGGGTCGTTTCCGACGACTTGGCGTTTTTTACCAGTGTGCAACTCGGCCTCCAGCAGCAAATCGAACGCCTTCTGAATAACGGTTCGGCCACGCAGGCCGGGGGGGCCTTGGGAACGATTCGCTGTTAGTAGTGATCGTCTTTAGGAGTGGCGAAAATGGCTCCCCCGAACGGGCTGCTTGTCGGGAGATTGGTAATCGTAATCTTGGCCGTGCCTTGGTTTTCCCCGAAGCCCCACACATAGGGTAAGGCCCATCGGTCGCCGGGACACCATCCGCAGACCGCATCATTCACAAAGAAGAACAACGGCCCGTCGGTCTTCCCAGTGAAGACTTTCTCTTGGCCGATTTCAAAGCGGTCTTTTCCGTTTGCCCCAACCCGCCCCAGCAGGCTGAACCACGGCGCCGACCAGGAGCGTCGCGCCGGGACGGCCAAGCCCAGCTTGACCGAATCCCACGCCTCCGCAAATCCATTGGGTCCGACCTCGATATCCGCTCCATCTTTCCAGAATCCCAGAACTTCCACCGCAATTCGATACTATTCCCCATTTTCGACCCTGATCCCCATAGGGGAACCAGGAAACGCAATGGAAGAATCGATCGTGTAAGGTTCCCCAAGGACTACGGCAATCATGGTTCTGCTTTTCGCGTAGGAATGGAATCATTCGGAAGGAATTTCTGGCGAATTGGTCAAACCCAAACGTATCTGAATAGATACAACACTGTATCTCTTCGGATACTCATTACACGCTTTGGCTCTTAATGCCCTCAGCAGCATCTATCCAGAAACTTTCTCCAGAGACGTTCAGTAATTTTCCATGGGACACATTCATTCCCTGTGAATGTACCTTTGGATAAATCAGAAATCATACAACGCTTCAACCTTGTACATACAACATGCATAAGGAGATCTCCAAGGCATGGCCTTTGCGTTCAGAGTGACCTAGGAAATTACTTAGACAAATAGGCTTCCCTTCAATTTCCCTTTCATAAGAGTCACCAACCTCTATGACTATTCCTTCTTCCAACATGTCTGCCATCTTGAAAAAAGTCAGTATGGCATCCATTTCACCGAAACGAATGACCGGATTCATGGTCGTCGCCCTAATTTTGCTTATTTTGTTGGGGGGAATGGGTTGGATCATGATTACGGAAAAAGAAGAGTATTTGGTGCAACGCAATTTTCGATTATTAAAAATGTGGAGCCAAGACATCGCCTTCAAAATTGAAAGTTATCAGAAAGTTTTTAAATTTTCTGGCAAAGGGATACTGGAGGGCTTGCATTCCGATACTAAATACACGCAATTGAAGAATGGGGGAAGAAGCCGTTTTTTACGAACAGATCTTTCTTCCAATGAGCCTCAAGCTGAGACGGAGAGCATGGAAAGAAGTCATGTTGTGTTCCAACCGTTTTTTTCTCCCAATAAAAATCACCCTAAAAATGATCACGCCCATTCTGAGCTCTTGAAGAAGATTTCTCCTTGGCCATGTCCTCCAAAACAGCGAGCGACTTCTACTTTTAAGCTTGATGAAAAACAGGCAAAAATTATTCAAGATTTGGAGCGGCACCTCATCGGAATGTGCCGAGCCGAAGGGTTAACACAAATTACTCTGTCGATCCCAGAAGAAGCACCAAATGATGCCGAAAAATTTCAGCTATCGGTTATCCATTCCCAGTCCCCACCCATTATCCGGTTGACCTATTCGACTGCTATCACGTTAGACCATAGGGAAGAAAACATTCATATCATTGGGGACATTGAGCTAGGCAATTTTTTTCAACGTTTAACCAACGAGCCAATTTTTGATGAAGTCTTTCTTTTTGGATCATCTGAAGCCAAGGTAAAAAACCAACCCCTCTTATTTCATTCAGGATCACAAGAATTCTCCTGGACAAACTTTCAAGCCATTATCGACCGACTATCACCAGCGACATCATTTTGGGGTAGTCTACTTGGCAATCCGCAAGATTCTTCTCAAGTAAAAGAATTGTTCAGTAAGAATAATTCGCCAAACCAATTCCTCATCGACGTACCAGGTAAAACAAACAATGTCTTCACTCTTCCCGTGATCCTTCCTACAAACAAGGGTACAACTTGGAGGCTTGTGGGAATGATTGATCATGATACCTTTCAAAATAATTACTTGGCTATTTCCTCAAGCCTTTTGCTAGGTGTCATGTTTTTGATTCTTGGGCTCGTGCTAGCCATTCCTCTTATTTACTTGAAAACGATGGGGTCGACAGATCCTCTTCGTGTGTCCCATGTTCTTACAGCAGTCTTGGCTGCTTTTTTGGGAACCGGCCTATTCACGGTATTAATCCTGGATATCGCTATTTATGATGAAGGAACATCAATATTACGCGAACGCATGGAGAAATCTGCTCAAGCGATTAAAAACAATGTGGACAAGGAGTTAAAAGACATTCTTTTTACGCTCGATCATTTCAATAAAAGTAAATCTCTTTATGACGATATCACCACAATTAGCGAGGAGACAGAAAACCAGAAGGTCGGTCAACGACCAGTCTTACTAGAAGTGTTAGAAGACCAAGAAAAACCTGGGAACCCTATGAACCGTCAGTGCAACACTCTCCCAGACAAGGAGAGACAAAATTGCTACCCCGACTTCTTGATGGCTTTTTGGATGGATCAGGATGGATCACTGCGAATTAACTGGGCAAATGAACAAGATCTTGGGATTACAACCAATCTCTCTTTAGGTGACAGAGAATATGTCAAAAGAGTGGTAGAAAATAAAGAAAATCCTGATAGTCTCTGGCAAATTTCCGGCGAAAAGACGTCTCCTAATTATCAGTTTTTTCTTGAACCGATTATTTCATGGACGACAGGCATCAATACCGTCGTAGCATCTATGCCAAGCATGGATGAGACGTCGCAATGGGTTCATTGGGTTGCGACGATGAAGTTTACACTCCACCCCCTCATGGACCATGTCGTTCTGCCTGGGGGAACGGGCGTCAATACTGTCCAAATATCTACGCCAAGCATGCTAGGGACGTCTCAACATCCTGGGGTTGCGGCGATGGAATTTACGTTTCTCTCCCTGATGGACCATGTGGTTCTGCCACCGGGAATTGGTTTCGCAGTCATCGACAATGACACGCATCAGGTACTTTTCCACTCCAAAGAAGGACGAAATCTTCGAGAAGCCTTTTTAGTTGAAACCGACCAAAATTCGAAACTACGAGATCTTTTCGCTGCCAAAACTGCTGGGCATGCCGATGGATCATATTGGGGAAAATCCACAAGCTTTTATACGTTACCCCTAAATCCTCTGCCATGGGCTCTCGTGGTCTACCGTGACAAAGAAATCCTTCGATCAGTGAACCTTTTTGGACTCTTGATAGCTGGAGGTCTCTACGGGCTTTGGTCTTTGATTGTTTATGGAATAGCTTGGTTCCTTCTTCTGCGAACTCCTGGACATCGAAAATCCGTTTGCATGTGGCCCAGCTTCGACAACCATCATCATTATGTCAATCTCATCAAGAATAATCTGGTCGTTTTCTTTGTAGGACTTGCCGGCATTTGGTTGTTGTCGGGCCAACCAGGCTGGCAACTTCTGACAGGACTCGTCTTCATCCCTGCCTCATGTCTTCTCGGAGGTGTATTCCTTGTGAAGAAATTTCCTTTGCAAAAAAAGGCATCTTTGTTCACATTCCCAAATAGTTATGCATATTTGGCCACGTCTTTTTTTATCGTCTTTGCGGTCATCCCTGCTTTGAGTTGTTTCACCAGTGTTTTCCACAAAGAAATGACCTTATTAACTCAATATCAACTTCTGGAAACATTCAAAACCTTTCAAGGTTCAGGAAAACAACAGACTTTGCAATCTCAAGAAATTCTTCCACCTCCCCAGACATTTAGAAAGATTGTATTCAAGCCAGGTTGTGAAGCACCATCCCCAAAGGCAAACGAGTCATCTCATATTGACCCATCCTATGGTTTCTATCCGGATTTTTTCCTTAAAACCACATGGACCGAATGTGACAACCCACCAACGTCTGACACACATAAGCCGGGAATGTTTGATCAGCTGTTTGCAGTAGTGAGTCAACCGTTCTTACCTCTCTTGAAAAACGTACCACTTTTTTGGGGGTTTTTGGGGGAGTCTTGGCCCTCACCCTCACAGACCACAGACCAGAGGACAATCAACTGGGAAAAGGATAAAGGACAGGTCACAGCATTTTTTAGGGAGAACCACACCCTGGTGAGTGCGACCTTCCCTCTGCGACCATGGTTCTTGACCGGCAACTTGTCTGACTTCCATACACCCACATTGGGCAACCTACCCATGTATCTATTTCTTCTTATTCTTGCAGGACTTCATTTGCTCTGGCTTTTCAAGATTCCGAAATTTATCGCCACCCGCACGGTGTTTCTTGACTATCCAATTCCACACAAGATTCCTACCCAAAACCTATTTGGCCCTACCAGCCAGGCTTCTCCATCTTTTAATCGATTGATTCTTGGCTTTCCGGGACAAGGCAAAACGCCCATGGCCCATCAATATAACAAAGAGCAAAAAATCCATCTAAAACAAACGAATGCTCCCGTTCGTGCTCTCTATTTTGATCTCAAAGCCCATCCTCCGGAACAATGGAAAAATACGTTATCCAATGAAATTTCTTCCTTGCACCTTCAAGACCATCACTCACTTCATGTCACGATCGATCATCTTGAACAACGATGGAAAGACCCTGAGATCAATCGCCAAAAACTAGAATTCTTGGGGTGGCTTCTTACTCGTTCCAATCATACAACTGACGCCCCAGATACGACATCTCCCCCCGATCAAGAGCCTTCTCAAGCGTTCAAACTTGGAGATCTTATGATAAAAGTCCTGACCAAATTTCTTTCTCCCAAAAATTCTTAAGGAAACAATTCCTATGGTCAATCTTTACACAACCATTCTATCGAATGTGGATCCATTTTCTTTTTCTTTTAAACAGAAAGGATCAGCATTCAACCTACAGGAAGCTCGATGGCGTTCTCTCTGGGGAAGCTTTGGCATTGTGCATTTTCAAGCGAAACCCCAGGAATCAAGAACTCCTCAGGATGGGGAACATTCTCAAAAACCAGGGGGCATATTGGATGACCTGATTGACAAAGAATGCCGCTGGACGCCTGTTCTAATGAATTTGGGATTGACATATAAAACCTTTGCTCACAAAGAAGGGGAAAAAGTTGACACCCCTCATTCGGAAACGACGGTAAGTCGTGCCATCTTTCAATTGGCCAAAGCCTATTACGAGGAAATTTGGCAATCCCTGACAACCGACGAACAATTAGCCTTGTTTCATTTAACCAAAGATCGTTTTATTCAGGTAGAACACCCAGGGTTAGAACCCTTGCTCCGAAAAGGTCTGATCCGTTTTGAGCCCGATTTGCGTCTGCTCAATGCCAGCTTTCGGGAATTCGTCCGTGTGGTTGGGGAACGGGATGCTTTACACGATAAAGATGCCGAAAAAGAGAGTAGTCTTTGGGGATCTCTGAAATGGCCCATGGGGCTAGGTTTTGGAACTATTTTGGTGTTCTTAATTGCGACACAAGAAGAACTTCGCGCAGCCCTTCCTGCCGTTATTGCGCTCGTGCCTCTCCTTCTTCAGGGTTTGCCTGAACTCTCCGGGAAAAGCAAAACATGAAATGGTGTGACAAAACTAAGGAGCATTGGGAAACCTATGATGGTCAGAAAAAGAGGCCTCCGTAAGATTTATTCATGTGGAACACCCAGGACTCGCGCCATTGCATCAAAAAGGACTGATTCGCTTTGACCCGGATTTACGACTTCTCAATAGCAGTTTTCGAGAATTTGTTCGACTCGTGGGTGAACGGGATGAGCTCGAAAAACAAGAGACTCAACAAGGCGGTAGTACGTGGACATCTCTCAAATGGCCATTGGGACTCGGCTTCGGCACGATTATCTTTGGCTTAATCATGACTCAAGAAGAACTTCGAACAGCTCTCCCGGCAGTGTTGACTCTGTTTCCTCTTCTACTGCAAGGGATCCCTGACCTCTCGAAGGCCAATGTCAAATCGTCATAGGCTGTCCTCTCTATCATCTCCTTGAGGAAGATCTGGACGGACCTTTTGGGCCATGCACTTTCCCTTGACACTACCTTTACGCCAATCCCTGGCCGACCCACCTAGACTGTTTCCTTTTCCCAAGTCTGATCTTGGAACAATGATCCCATTCGGGTAGACTTGGTTTCGTTTCTTTGCTTGGTATCCCTTTCACGAGACTCATACAATGCAGGCTCCTCTTCTCGCTCCCACGAACCTTCCAGATACTATTCCTGAGGCGTTTTTCGCACTCTCGGCCATCGCCGCCGATCGTGTGGTCATGCAAATGAAAGAAGGGGAGGGCTATCGACGTCACACCTACAGGGAAGTGTCGAAGCTCGTTCAGGGCCTTGCCAGCAGCCTTGTTGAGCACGGCCTTCGTCCGGGGCATCGTGTCGCCCTCGTGGCTGAAAATTGCCCGGAATGGGTGATCGCCCATCTCAGCATCCTCACCGTCGGGGCAACAGCCGTCCCACTGGATATTCAAATGCCCCAAGAGCAACTGCTGTCCTTCCTCACCACTTCCAACAGTCGGTTCGTCTTCGTCAGCACGAAAACCGTGGACTTGGTCCGAGAACTTCCAGCCACCATCACCGTGGTGAGCATGGAGCCTGCTACGAAATCTCACCACCTGTCCATGAAGGATCTCATGGAACAAGGACAGCAAAAACCGCCCGTCGACCTGCGAGTGAATCCGGACGATGTGGCTTCGTTGCTCTATACCTCTGGCACAACCAAAAAACCGAAAGGCGTGTTACTGACTCACCGGAATTTCATGGCCAACGCTAAAGACATTATGGGGAAACAGTTAGCGGGCCCGGAAGATAACTTTTTAGTGATGCTGCCTCTGCACCACGCCTATCCCTTCATGGTCGCCTACCTCGTTCCCATTCTCCTGGGTTCAAAAATGACCTTCTTGCAATCACTCAAGGGGCCGGATCTGGTGCAATGCATTCATGAGACCGGGATCACGATCGCCGTGGGAGTTCCCCAAATTTTTTCCATGATTCGTCGGTCGATTTTTGAAGAACTCGGTCGACGTCCCGCGTTCATACGTTCGCTCATCACGCTTCTACTTGGCCTCTCAGATTTTGTGAGAACCCATACCAGATGGAATCCGGGACGACGACTCTTTGCGCCTGTTCACCGACGATTTGGTTCCTCGCTTCGGCTTCTGTGCAGCGGCGGGGCCAAACTCGATCCACAAATCTCAAAAGACTTGGGCTGTCTTGGATTTACGGTTCGTGAAGGGTACGGGCTCACTGAAACCGCGCCCGTGATTGCCTTCAGTTCCTTGTCTCGACTGAAACCGGGTTCCGTCGGTCCGCCGCTCGCCACCGTGGAGGTGCGAATCGATGCGCCGAACGAAGCAGGAATTGGAGAAGTGATCGTACGAGGACCCAATGTGATGAAGGGATATGACCAAGCGCCGGCTGAAACGGCAGAGGCTATTCGTGATGGCTGGTTTCACACCGGAGATCTGGGCTATCTGGATTCAGACGGATACCTGTTTATCACCGGGCGGATCAAGGAACTCATCGTCACACCTGGAGGGAAAAACATTCTTCCCGAGGAATTGGAAAAAGCCTACCAACAGAATCCCGCAATCGCCGAACTCTGCATCCTTGGACTCCCCCGCGCTGGTGAGGAGGGCGAACATCTTCATGCCGTGGTCGTGCCAAATTTTGACTATTTACGAGAGCACAAAATCCATGATTCCGCCAGCTACATCAAAGATGCGCTCAACAGCGCCGCCACGACCCTTCCCACGTATAAGCGGATCAGCGGTGTGACCTTCATCAAGGATCCCCTCCCACGTACTCGCTTGGGAAAAATCCAGCGGCATCTCGTTCTCGCTATGACTCAATCAACACAGACCGCCGTTGAGCTACCACCGGAGCAGGCCTCTGAGACCGACCAGCAGATTCGTCAAACCACCACAGGCCAGGTGGTTATCGAAACTCTCGCTGGGCTGGTTTCGGCCGACCGAGCCCTACGATTGGATGATCACCTGGATCTTGACTTGGGGTTCGACTCACTGAAGCGCGTCGAATTTCAAGCAGCCCTCGAAAACCGGTTGGGACCGGTACCAGAAACATTCATGGGAGAAGTCGTCACGGTACGGGATGTCATAACAAAGCTCATGGCCCTCGAACAGATTCCTGCCGGACACACAGAAACCCCAATTTCTTGGCATCAAATCTTTGAAACCCCACTCCCCCGGACTCTGAGGGAAACGGTCCTCGCACCCCTCTCCAGAGGGAATAAGATCGTCGGGCAGATCATGATGGCCATCGCAGACATTTTCTTCCGTATGGCCTTCCCCTTGACCGTCAAAGGCATCGAGCATCTTCCCCGGGATGGCTCCTTTATCCTGGCTGCCAACCATCTGAGTTTTATCGATCCATTTTTAATTTTGGCGACTGTGCCACGATCGACGTTTACGGAACTCTCTACGCTTGGCTGGGAACCTTTTTTTCGCTCACCATTTCGTCGATGGATAGCACGCGTGGGTCATGTGATTCCTGTAGGGCCGGAGACGCCCCTGGCCACCGTCCTCAAAACCTCAGTAGCCCTTCTCCGGAGCGGGAAAAGCCTTCTGATCTTCCCCGAAGGTGAACGAAGCCTTGATGGACAACTTCTTCCCTTCAAGAAAGGTCTTGGTGTTCTGGCCTGTGAATTGAACGTCCCGATCATCCCGGTCAAAATCGAAGGAAGTTTTGAGGTCTGGCCCCCAGATGCCAAGACACCTCACCTTCATCCCATCACCCTCACCTTTGGTCAAAGCCTACACATTACCCCATCCATGATCGAAACATGGACAACCAACGGGGAGGACCCCCATATGGTAGCGACCCAGTTAATCCGTGACGCCGTAGCATCCCTCTAAGCCACACACACTGGATTGCCGGGTGGCCAAGCCACCCACATTCTGAACTACTCGACCACAGGGAGGCTTGTGGGGAACTTCCTGTCATCTCGAGCACGATAGGCACACTACCACTGCTCACATTTTGGTGGGTGACCATTCTGAAAGCATGGTCACCAAGGTCTTTTTCAGAGGTCATAAATGAAGGACCTCACGAAGAGTCCGCGCTAAGTCCTTGATCAACAAAGGCTTAAAAAGAAAAGCACGAATTCCCATGGCCTTGGCCTTTTCCGGGGTCATACTGTGACTAAAACCCGTACAAAGAATAATGGGCAGGTCGGGTCGGAGCTGTAGCAATTCACGGGCAAGCGCTTCACCGGTCATGTTAGGCATTGTTTGATCAGTCATGACCGCATCAAAGCGAAAGGGATCAGCACGAAAGACTTCCAGCGCTTCAACGCTGCTCGTGCACACCATGACCTCATACCCCAATGCCCTCATGGCCCCCTCCCCCAGCCTTGCGAGGGGCTCCTCATCCTCCACAAAAAGAATATGCCCTCGGCCCATGAAAATTTCTTGTTGTAATGGAATATCTTCCCCCTGATTACTCCTTGCCTCCATCTCCGGGAAGTAAATGCTAAAGGTTGTTCCCTGTCCAGGTTTACTCTCCACGTGAATAACACCGCCATGACTGATGACGATTCCATGGACAACGGCTAAGCCCATTCCCGTCCCTTCACCGATCCCCTTGGTGGTATAGAATGGATCAAAAATGCGTTGGGCCACCTCTGGAGTCATGCCCACTCCAGTATCTCGAACGGTCAGGCATACATAGGAACCTCCCTTCAGATCAGGATGTGTTCCTATTCCATCAGGTTCACCCGTCACATGCTCCAACTTCAATTCAAGAAGACCTCCGCTTTTTCGCATGGCATGTTCGGCATTCGCACAGAGGTTCATCACCACTTGGTGCATTTGGATAGGATCTCCTAAAATGATCGTGGGTGTCTCCGTAAAATTTTGCCGCATGTCGATAGTCGCCGGTAAGGAGGCACGGAGGAATTTGCAGACTTCTTTGACCACCACTTGGAGTTCAAGCGGCTGCCGTTCCTGCTCCGTTTGCCGACTAAACGTCAAAATTTGTTGGACCAATTCCTTAGCACGCTGCCCTGCGACTAACACCTCATCAAGATTCTTTTGAGCCCCTGTATTTTCCCTGGCATTGAGCTTGGCAAGTTCCGCATAGCCAATGATCGCCATCAGAATGTTATTGAAATCATGGGCGATCCCGCCGGCCAAGGTCCCAATCGCCTCCATTTTTTGAGATTGGCGAACCTGATCTTCCAACTGTTTCAATTGGGTGATATCGGTATTGGTCCCAAACCATTTCACCACCTGCCCCTCTTGATCGAAAATAGGGAGAGCCCGCCCTAAATGCCAGCGATAGGAATGATCTGTTCCCCGCAGGAGTCGAAATTCAATTTCATACGGTTGGTTGGTTTCGCAGGCCTTGGCCCAGGATTTCAGACATCCAGGCAAATCATCCGGATGCAGGAACCGCTGCCACCCCTGACCGATCATCTCCTCAAAGGGACAGCCAAAGTATTCGACGACCCGTTGATTGACATAATCCAGGGAACCATCAGGCAGGGCAGTCCAAACCTGCTGTGGAATCGCTTCATTCAGAAATCTAAAACGCTCTTCGCTCTCTTGAAGAACTTTTTCTGCTTGCTTGCGGTCGGTGATATCTTGAAAAGTTACGACGGCCCCTTCCAGTTTACCCTGATCATTTCGGATAGGCGTACTTACATACTCGACTGGGAAACTCGACCCATCCTTTCGCCAAAACACTTCCGTGTCGATATGATAAACGGAGCCATCCCTTAAGGCGGCATAGATAAGGCACTCTTCCGGGGGATAGGGTGAACCATCGGGTTTTGAGTGATGGAGAATCGCATACTGGGATTGACCAAGCAGTTCGTCTTCTTCATACCCGGTCATTTGCAGTACCGCTGGATTGACAAATGTTGTATTTCCGTCAAGATCTAGGCCGTAGATTCCTTCTCCCACTGATGCCAGAAGGCGCTGTTTGAACAGTGTAAGTTTATTCTTTTCATCTTTTGCCACCTGGCGTTCAAGGGCTACGGTAATACGGTCCGCCACCATCCCCAAACTTTTGAGCGTGAACTCCGTCAAAGGGTGCCGAGCAAATAACCCCATCACCCCTAGCACCTCCTGATTGCTTAGCAATGGGTAGCCAGCGAAAGCCACCATGCCCTCTCGCTTGGCCCACTCCTGGTCATGCACGCGTGCATCCCCCTTGACCGTATTGGTCAGTATTGGTTTTCGCTCGGCGGCGATGAGGCCAATTTTGTATTTTCCAATTGGTACACGGCTGTGCGGCCCGTCTAGATGGGTATAAAGCCCAGAGCTGGCGCACAGGTTTAGTACCTGTTTTGCTTCATCAAGGCACCAAATACGCGCAAACGCTGCATCAAGATGCCGTACCAGAGCTTCAGTACAGCCCTGAAGAAGCTCCGGGATTGTTTCCTTCTGGTTGATGACGGTTGCCACCTCAACGTCCAATTCTAGCATGCAGTTTCGCTCCACCAGTCCCCAATCGGCCTGTTTCCGTTCTGTAATGTCTTCTGAAATTCCTAAAAGATATTGAGGATTTCCCTGTTCATCTAAGATCGGGATTTTTTTAGTATGCAGGTATCTTGTCCCTTGAGACTTCGTGTGAATAACTTCCTCCGGGATATCAATCAAGGTTTTACCTAACAAGACTTCTCGATCCTTCGTGATATAAAAGTCCGCTTCCGATTTGGGGAAAAAGTCATAATCCGTTTTCCCGATCAAGGTATTTCGTGAGTAACCAAGGAGATCCTCTCCGGCTTTATTGAAGCGGAGAAAGCGAAGATCTTTGGCGTCCTTGACGAAAATCATATGCGGAAGGTTTTCCACAATGGAGGTCAAAAACATTTCACTGTCCTGCAATTGGATCTCTGCCTGTTTTCGAGTGCTGATATCCTGAACGGTGCCGAGCATGCGTTGCGGGCGACCTTCCTGATCTTTGACAACCTGCCCCTTGCACGCTACCCACCGTACCTCTCCGGTGGGCCACACGACTCGATGCTCGATTTCGAAAGGCGCCTCATTCTCCAACGTTCTTTGAGCGGCTTCCTCCAGCATCGACCGATCCTCAGGATGAATGCAGTTTACATACGCGCGATATGTCCCATCAAAAGCCCCTGGAGCTAACCCAAAGAGCCCGGCAACTTCATCGGACCAAATGATGTAATTGGTTGGGATATGCCAGTCCCAAATCCCCATCCTGCCGGCCTTCAAGGCCAGGTGGAGACGCTGTTCACTTTCGGAAAGAAGCACTTGGGTACGTTGCTGTTCAAGTTGACGCTGGGTCTCACTCGAGGTGAGCGCCTGTTCCACCTGAGTGGCCTTCAGCGTCAGATGGTTGACCGCCACCGCGCGGTGCACCATCTCGATAACCTCTTGTTTGTCGTAAGGTTTAATCAGATGGGCAAACGCATGATGTTGCAGGGTGGCGATTTTTTCCTTTTGGTCGCCATGCGCGGTGAGAATGATCACGGGAAGGGTTTCATCCTGTGTATGCAGACGTTGAAGGACGATCAATCCATCAAGGTCAGGAAGCCCTAAATCCAGAATGACGGCACTATAGGGGTGAGTAGAGGACACACGACGTAAGGCTTCGCTTCCGGTCTCGACGGCTTCTACCTGATAGCCTTCGTGTCCCAATAAATCGCCGAGGGCCAAGGTGATGTCTGACTCGTCATCCACGACGAGAATGGTCGGGAGATTGGCTCCTGCAGTCTCCATGTTTCCCCTTTCATCCCAAAAAATGACTTCCACAGACAGAGGGCCTTGGCAGGCGGAATGGATCCATTGTAATCCTTTTAGTTTCAGGTTCAAACCAGGGGACACTTTTCTGCATTTCGTGGGGGTTTTCGCTGCTTGCCCGTTTCAAAAAACTTAAGAGAGGGAAAAACCCCTTAGAGTTCAAGAAAACTGAAGGCAGGATACAGGGTGTGATTCCCTGGACGTTAATGCCTAAGGGCCGACTTAAGGGATTGGCAACGGGAACGATGGCGGGCCATGGTGACCGATGGATGGCAGACAGGAACATGCACCCATCGAAGGCTCACATTTGCCAAAATTCGGGGACCTCTTGGAGATGCAGAGGTTCATATAAGCAGCGCAGGGTACCCCTCAGGTTGCTGGGGGGAGGTCCATGTGATGTTCAAGTTGGGGTTCTTGGACAGTCTTAGTAAGCATCTCGTCATTTCAACATAACCAGGGCATGTCGTGCAGCACAGAAACTTCGACTCCTAGGCATTATTGTTCCAAGAGACGATGGCCATACATCCATCATTCTGCTCCACCAGGGTTCCCGGAGGGAAAGCTCCGACTGTTCAACAGCATACTCACAACCGGTGCCGATCTCGCATTCGAGCGCACGTCGAACATGTCTTCGGCCATCAGGTTACCGCGATGGGCGGCAAGTTGATTCGAACAGTCTGGCTGGTTCAGGCTAGCCTCAAGATTGGGAGGAAGAATCTCACGTATAATTTCCAACGGTTGGGGGTACTCTCAGCGCCATGGAAGCCTCAAGAGGCATAAGAAATGGGGATCAGCCTGCACCAGCCGGGAATACCCGCCTAGATCCCAACTCACCCGCCTCTTCAAACGACTTCCGGGAATCTCCTCATGAGAGACCACAAGGAATGCGGCCCCAACCAGGGGTTTTTAGAGGTTCCCATTATATTGTTTGCCTTTACCTTGTCGGCGGCGAATAGGGAAATGAAAGGTGGAACGTGGTGCCCACTCCTACTTCACTGTCTACTGATATGTGGCCTCCATGGACATCCACCACATCTTTCACAATTTTAGTTCCTAGGCCGGTGCCTCCAGCTTTCCGGCTGATGACCCTTTCGGAAAAGAGACTCTGACGAACTTCCTCGGGCATCCCTCGCCCGTTATCGATGACATCGACCTTCAGACCGGTTTGCAAAAGGTCTTCAGCGCCGCGTATCGTCACGGTTCCTCCCTGTAACATTTCCGCCATGGCATTATTCACCAGATTGTAAAATACCTTGAATAAGCGTCCTTCATCGGCCTGAATCTGAGGCAGAGACTCCAAGTCCACGGTCTGCAGCCTGACACCTTTTTTATCAGCCAACACCTGCAACGTTTTAAAGACCGTTTCCACCACCTTGGCCAGATGACAGGGAGCAAGCTGAAGGGGCGATGTTAATCCTTTCACGCAGTCGGCGATTTCCCTCACCTGATCTTGGATACGTTGCGCACTCCGCGTCACCATCTCAATGATTTCCCGGCACATCTTTTGGCTGGCTCCGGCCTTTTCCATGACGGGCGCAGGCAGACAGTGGAACAGTTCATCAAGCTCCTCCTGCAACAGCTCAACCCCACTTAACACGGGCATGAGCGAGTTTTTCACCTCATGCCCGATGTCTCCCAACATGCGTGTGACCTCGGCCAACTTGGCCTCATGTTCCAACTTGACCTTGAGTTCTTTATTCCACTTCGCCAGTTGAGTGGCTTGCGCCTGAACCACATCATGCAGCTCTTTAATCCTTAGCAATGAGCGAACGCGCGCAAACAGCTCCTCTCTATTAATGGGTTTAGTCAAAAATTCATCAGCGCCGACCTGGATCCCCTTAATTCGCTCCTCTGGATGAATTCCCGTCATCATCACCACCGGCAGCAGGGTCGTAAGCGGATGTATCCGAATTTGACGACAGACGTCATACCCGCTCATGCCCGGCATCACCACATCCAGCAGCACCAGGTCCGGTTGCTCGGTATGGACATAGTTCAAACCTTGCTCCCCTGAATAGGCTGAAAGAATGATGTACTGCTTTGACTCCAAAAAGTCCTTCAAAAATTTCACAATATCCGGATCATCATCGACGATGAGAATTGTAGACGGTGGAGCCATGGCACCCTCCTTTTCCACATTCGGGAACCCGGTTACCTACCCAGGGCGAATAGATATGATTAAAGTGTAACCCCTTTGCGAATCTTCAAAAATAAATCGGGGACCCATGATAAGTCATATCTCCTGACCCCATGAAAATGGAGCCAGAGGGAAAAGAAAGAGGTGGAAAGTCACTCGCACCAGGTGGAAAGGGGAAGCCTTTTATGACCCCAACCATAGAACATTCTGTGAATTACTTCAATCTCTTGAAGGTGCACGTTTTCCTTTGGCCATTTTGCATAATTTCATGGCTTCACGTTGCGCCAAACCCATGATATACACAAACGAAAAAGGCCTGGCCGAGATGCCGGCCAGGCCTTCAATTTCATCACGCTCTCTTGGTTACAGGGTTCTCCAATTACCGATATCGCTGGACTTGCATTTCGAAATCCATCTGATCAAACCTACATGAATTTTTCCATGAGACCCAGAGAGAATCCCCCCAAAAGAAATTTCGAATAAGGCACCAGGTGCTTCATACAATATGAAGCACCTGGTTGTTTCAGATGATCAGGGTTGAATGACTTGAATGAGCTCTTCCCGTTTTCCAGTATCCAGATTAATCGACAAAATATTCCCAATTCCCGGGGCAAAGAACTTTTTCTCCACATGGCCGGGTTCAATTGGGAGAAAATCACGTGTCACGACACACGTATTTATACAAGTGGCTGCGGGGACTGTTTCTGCCGTTTCCGTCGTGGAAATGACCTCCGCCATATCTTCGGCTTCTCCCAAAGCAAATTCTTGGCGATAGATGTCTCCCACTTCCGGTTTGGCCTTCATAATGATTCCCGGTTGGGCGTCGTCAACCCCGCCCTTCCAGGACCCGTCTAAATTCGCAAGGTCCCCATCTTCATAATTTTTCGAGATTTCCCCAAAATACCAGACATTTCCAAACATGTCCTGAGTGTACCAATCGTCGGTATCTTCGATGATCTCCCCGTTTTCCTCAACCACGTCACGAACAACGATGCAGGTGACACCAAGGATTTCTTTCGTTTCGTTCGTCACGGTGACGGTAATGGTCTCATCCCCCGACTTGAGAATACGGACAAGCCCGGGGACCAAGGGGAAATAGGGATTGGGGGCGGCGGCAGCGGCCTCAGGACTTAAAAACTGACTGGGATCGATGTCGGGTGCATAGGCTTCTTCTCCTACCGCTTCACAAATATTGAGTCGTGCTCTTTTTTGTTGTCGACACAACGATCGTGCCTCTCGCAGATCGGCTTTCGCTTCTCGAATACAGCCCCGAGTATCCCGTTTACTTTCATTATTGATGCATTTGCCATAGGCAATCCAAAAATTGTCTTTGATGTCATGACCGCATGCATTGAACGTGGCATGGGCCGTATTGGAGCAAATTCTCGGCCCATGATGTTCACGGGTAAATTCTTCTTCTTCGCCTTCATCATCATGTCGGTCAGAGGCCAAGACTGAAAATCCAGGTAAGATGACCACCAAGGCCGCCAGACAGGGAATCATCCAGAGATAGACCTTCCAAGATGTCGATGACCGCGCTGGGCTTGTTGATGACCACCAAGCTCTCGGGAAAAGGGAACGTTGGGGTTGTGGGTGTGATCCGATCATAATAGTTATCCTCAATACAAGGTGAGAGGGTCGCCCATTGATTCTTCGGGCAGAAGATACAGACCCTAAATGATCGGAACCTGCTTGAAAGATTAAAAGCTGGTAATGTTGAAGGTGGTGGTGGAGAGTATTAGCGGAGAACGTGTTCAACGGGAAGATCGACGGAAAAGGTACTGCCTTTATGCAACTCACTGGTCACATGAATGTCGCCTCCATGAGACTTGGCCACGGCCCAGGCAAAACTTAATCCGAGACCACACCCATTGATGGGTGAACGGCTGTGATCGCATCGAAAAAACCGGTCAAAGACCCGGTTAAGATCAGAGGAGGGAATGCCAACACCCGTATCGGCAATGGCGAGTCCACAATGGGAGTTTTGCCGTGAGAGTGTGACACGAACAGTTCCTTTTGGCCCGGTATATTTCACGGCATTATCCAGCAGATTTGCCACCATCCGTTGGAGATTCTGTTTATGACCAACTAGATAACAGTCGGGTTCAAGGGAAAGGGATAGTTGAATACCTTTTTCCTCCGTCAGAGGTTCAAACAACTCACAAAGATCTGTCACAAGCCTGGAAAAATCCACACGATCATTTTTCTGAGTGGAGGCTCCTGCTTCAATTTCCGCCATATCCAACGTGGTATTGATCATCTGCATCAGCCGGTCACATTCCTTTAGGGTAGCACCCGCTATTTTATGATAATCCCCATTCGTGAAGGATTCTCCCATGGCCGTTTCCGACATTGCACGAATCCGGGCAATAGGGCTCCGAAGGTCATGGGCAATATTATCTGTCATTTCCCGCATTTCTTGTATTAAACGTTGAATTCGTTCCGCCATGGCATTAAAGGTGTCTGCCAACGATTGGATTTCTTCACCGTGGGGTGTGAAGGTCACTCGACGATCCAGCTCTCCCTTGCCAAGGTCCCTGGCTGCGCGACCGACTTCTTCAATACCGGCCACCGCTTGACGAGCAATGAGCCAGCCCACACCACACGCCAGAGGAATACCTAAGGCTATGATTGCCCCGAGCACCACCACAAATACCTGCATAATTTCATGAATTTTTCCTTGCGATTCTCCGATTTGAAGCACCACATCAGGACCGATCTGGCCCGTCACAATTCGAACCGGATAGTCCTGACTGGAAATGGTTCTCGTTTCCAACATAGGCTGAGACGGGGGTCGGGCAAGAGGTGCCCTTCCTGCATCAATCTCCTTCCAGTAAGAAAATTCTGAACTGAAGAGTGCATGGCCATCTCCCGTGAACAGCCGAAAAAATATTTCACTGTCCTCACTGGAAGCCATCTCCCGTTCTATTTCCTGAATCACGTGTTTCAGATTGCCTTCTTCGTAGAATTCTTGGAAATCCGCGATGTCTTCTTTTAGGTCCGTATCCAAGCGCCCGTTCAAGATGGATTGAGTTGACACATACAAGATGACGAGGGCCGCCACGAAACACACTAAAAACGCTGAGGCATACCACAGTGTCAGCCGAAAGCTGAGTGTATTGGGAAGTTTAATCATGAGGCTTTTTGAACACGTAGCCCAACCCTCTGATGGTCTGAATCAAGGGAAGGTCAAAATCCTTATCGACCTTTTCGCGCAATTTGCTGATTCTGGCCTCGACCACATTCGTGCCGGGATCGAAATTGTAATCCCACACACGTTCCATAATCATGGTTTTCGACACCACATGTCCTGCGTGCCGCACCAAATACTCCAAGAGCGCAAACTCCTTTGGCTGAAGTTCAATTTTTTTCCCTGCCCGCGTCACCGTGCGGGCTAGGAGATCCATGGACAAGTTATGGAATGTCAGGCTCGTTGGTTCGGCAATATTTTGTGCTCTCCGCAGGAGGGATTCGACTCTTGCCTGCAACTCACTAAAGGAAAATGGCTTAGTTAAATAATCGTCCCCGCCATGCCGAAGACCTTGAATGCGATCATCCACCGTTCGTTTCGCACTCAAAATAATAATCGGCACGTTTTTCTTGCGCTCCCGTAACCGATCTATGATAGAAAGGCCATCGAGATGAGGGAGCATGAGATCCAGAATTGCCACATCATAGTTGTCCTGTAAGGCCGCCTGGAGGCCCGTACGCCCATCTTCAAAATGATCAATGCCATGTCCGGCCTCTTTCATGCCTCTCTGTATAAAATCGGCAATAATCTGATCGTCTTCAATTAAGAGTATTTTCATGGAGCCTCTTAGGGTGCACCAAAACTGTTAGATGGGAATATTTTGCATGGAGAGGCTTAGATGCTGTCAAGGTTTTTCTCTCACTCCACTCTGCATGACAATCGGAGCAATCATCCAATGAATAGAAAAGAATTGTATCGTATAAATTTCCGATTACGACATTACCATATGGTGAACTGACGGTAATGACATTGCCCAGACTGCTCCATTCCTGCACGATTTGGCTCCAAGACCCCCCTCCAATAAAGACACGATGGAACTCTTCCACATGACTTCCAAAACACGAGTCGCGGTAGGGAGTATCGGTGGCCTGCTTGTGGCTCTGTTACTCTTTCCTCACGAAGGAATAGCCGCAGATGCCACTTCCTCCATTCCCAAAACCACCAAGCCCGACCAGGTGAGAATCTATCGGAGTCCTGAAGAACGGAGAGATGCCGGCCTGGGAACTCAGGTCACGGATTGGTTGAGAATCGGAGGGGTAGCTGATTTGGGGCAGGAAATCCAACACAATAATTTTTATGGAACGAAAGATCTATTTACCCGGGACAACCCGCAGTTATCCCTGGAGGTCGGATTCGAGGTGAACTATCACGACTGGTTGGAAGCGGAAGTCCTCTTTGCCATTGATGAAAGTGGAAATCGGCACTTTCAGGAACTGGACGAGGGACTCATTGGAGTCAACCTTGACGAGGTTGGGGCCAAAATTGGCTGGCTGTATGTCCCGTTCGGCGCCTATTACAGCCACTTTGTCACCGGCCCTTTGCTGGAAGTCGGCCAAACCAGGGCCGCTGCGCTGGTCGTGGACTACACATTTTTTGATTCGCTAGAAATCGCCAGTTACATATTCAACAGCAGAGCGGACAAACACAAAAACCATAATGAGCTGGATTGGGGCGTCAATCTTGAGTATGTCTCAAAGGATGAATCTGTTCGCATCGGTGTAGGCTATCTCTCTGACCTTGCTGAGAGTGATGACAATATCCTAGAGGATTTTAAGAGAATCTATCGGCGACGGGTCCCGGCTTGGGAGGCCTATGCCCTCTTTGGAATAACACCCTTTGAATTCACAGCCGAAGTCCTGCAGGCCACACGAACATTTAAGGAATTGCCAGAGAATGAAAATAAACCTTTTTCCTTTAATACCGAGCTAGCCTATTTTCCCATACACAGTTTGCAATTTGCGGTTCGGCTTGAGCATAGCGAAGAATTAAGCGGAGAACCTGCCTGGCAGTATGGTATCGGGACCACCTGGGCTCCCCTGGAAAGGTTGACGGTATCGTTGGAATATCTATACGGCAAATATAAAAAAGGGTTTGCCCTGGACGACAACGATAATCGACAGGTCAGCCATCATTTTGCTGCCGGTCAGATCACGATAGGATTCTAAGGGTCTGTTCTCTTCGAAAGACGAATTGGGGACAAGTGGTTTGGCCGTGGCTTCTTCATCCGCCTCTATCCCCAACCCTTTTTTCACCCTGCATCTCACAACATCTCTCAAACAATTTTTGTTTTTATTGAGGACCAACTTGCCGATGCAGGAGGCACTCTTTGCCCAGCGCCCCTCGTAAGCTTTTCATCCATTCACAAAATTTCTCTTATTTTATGCGTTTCTACTTGTTTGGATGACGGCACGAAACTTGAGAATGCTGTATACGGTTTGGACTATCAACAAATCTGCCATGCATAAGCCGTGGGCAATATGGAGACGCTGAGGACAAGATGACCACTACTTTTGGTCTGTGGGAGTTTTTGAGCCGTGACGTGACCTTCCTGGGAGGGCCGCACAGCCCCATGCTGAGTTGGCTAGGGTCGGCTGGGATTGTGTGTTTATTTCTATGGCACATCCTCAAGGTGCGAAAGGAGACGGCTTCAGTTCGACGGGCGTTCGATCGAGTACGCCCAATGTTACACGCTCTGGCCAACGAGCGAAGGGAAATCGATCGCGATCGTTTTACGCATCACCCTGCTAAGGCGTTCCCAACCCACGCTGCCCGGGCTGCATCCTCTTCGATGCGGCTTGACAGTGACGACATCCAAACCCTCGATTCTGGCATGCAACAGGAACCCATCTTTCGCGGCCCATGGGCGCAATACCGAATGACACTGATTCTGGAACAGGTGCCTTGGTTTGTGGACCCACGCATATTCAGCACGAGGGGCGCCGCAGAGGTGTTCACTCAAGAAGCCCTCATCGCCAAACACGTGAATCTCGGGTTCTATCGGCAATTTCCTTCACTCGTCACCGGCCTCGGGTTACTGCTGACCTTTCTCGCTTTGTTTATCGGCCTTGGCAAGCTTCATGCTGAAGGAAGTGAGATTGTGGGAATTCAGGGCCTGATTAACGGGTTGGCTGGAAAATTCCTGACGTCAATCATCGGGCTCATCGTGGCCAATGTCTTCACGTTCATTGAAAAACCGCTGGTTGCCCGACTGATGAACGCCCATCACACGTTCCTCGGTCTCATCGATCAACTCTTTCCTCGAAAAACCATGGAACAAATGTTAGAGCAGCTCACAGCCATGCAAGGCCAATCCCCGAGAGACCACTCGTCCTCAGGCGAGGAAAGCCCCGAACATCTTGTTGGATGGGGGACGAACGGGCTTGCCGGTCCTACGGCCAATTTGACGGCGGCGATTCAGTCCCTGACGACATTGCAGCAGGAGCAACATGCCGAATCCCGACGAACGTTGACGGAACTTCCACGCGTCATCACCGACCGGCTTCATGGCCCCCTGAACGAATTGACCGGCGCCATTCATGACCTCACTAAATTACTCAAGGATACCCGGCCTCATCCCGTGCAAACGGAAACATCGTTCGAAGACCGCCCACCCCTCTGGAAAACATCTGGCTACTCCCGGGGTTCTTCCATGATCAGTTTTTTCGATAAAATCAGCTCCTGGCCAAAACGGCCGGGGCTAGCCAAACACCGGCGGACGGGATGAGTTCCCCGACGGATCCGGATAACACCAGTTCTCCCACCACAGGTGGAGTCATCGATCTCATGACCTCACTGGCCATGATCTTCATTCTGCTCTTTGCGGCTTTCATCACTCAGACCTCCTCCGAAGCCCAATCGCAATTACAAGAGCACAAAGAGAATGTGCAGGCAGCCCTCCGGGACCATCTGGAGCGATTAGGGCTTTCGCTCGATTCCGATCCTCAAGATCCACTCACGCTTCTGATCGTCGTCCCCGATAATAAACTCACCTTTGAGTTTGGCGAAAGCATGCTTTCCCCTGACGCCGTTCGGTTTTTACAGGAAGCTATGCCGTTCTATGCGGCAGTCTTATGCGGGCCCTTGCGCGACAAGATCGATTCCCTCGCAATCCAAGGCCACACCGACGATCGCGGCGACGATGTCTATAACTTGAAATTAAGCCAGGAACGATCGCTGGCCGTGATGGTGAAGGGGTTAGAGGCCATTGAGGCTCAGGAGCCGTCGGCCTACCAGTGCTTCCAAGCCATGACCTCAGCCTCCGGCCGTGGCAGACAAGACTTGATATACGAGGCCGAAAACTTTGTGAATCGTGAAAAGAGCCGTCGGGTGATCTTTAAAATCCGCCTTCGTTCAGCCGAGCAACGTCAGATGGCTGAGGGGCTGCCCACAATGCTTCCATCTTTGTAGGCTCCGATTAACCTGCCAGTGTGATTCCCACCTACACCGTCACGACAATTTTGCCTTTTTGTTGGTTGGACACCATATAGCGATGAGCTTCCGCAATTTCCGCCAAAGGGAACGTTCGATCAATGATTGGTTTTAAAGAGCCGGATTCTAAGCCTTGGTAAATATAACCTTTCCCTCGCTTCAGCATTTCCGGGTTTTTGACGATCTCAAACAGCGTATAGCCTCGTATGGTTAAACCTTTTGACAGTGCGGGGAACAAGGGGAATGGGGTCGGGTGTGGAGCCAATGCCCCATATTCAAAGATGATACCGCCGGGTGCGGTGACGGCGGCGAGTTGTTCCAGTAAAGGTCCCGCCACCGGGTCGAACACCACCCGGACCCCTTTCCCTGAGGTAAGAGCCATCCCTCTTTTCACCAGATCTTCTTCATCGGTCACAATCACATGATCCGCTCCCGCTTCAAGGAGAAAGGCTTTTTTATCTGCGCCACGAGTCGTAGCAATAGCGACTCCTCCGGTAGCTTTGACGATTTGAATGGCCGCCAATCCCACGCTGCTGCTGGCTGCCGTAATCAAAACCGTGTCATCTTGTTGAATATTGCCGTATTGGATGAGTGCCCCGAAGGCCGTCATGTATTGCATCCAAATGGCGGCGCCTTCAATGGCGGATAACTTATCTGGATATTTCGCGGCGGCGTAGGCGGGGACAATGGCGCTTTCCCCATAAACGCCATATTGACCCATGGAAAAAGACGGGATCGTGCTCACACGGTCGCCTATCCGAAGGTCTGGGATGTCGGGGCCGACGGCGTCGATGATTCCTGCGGCTTCATACCCTAATCGGGCAGGTAGTTGAGGAGTTTCAAGATATTGTCCCTTCCGGAACATGATCTCCGCGCGGTTAAGCCCGATGGCCTCGACTTTGATGCGGACTTCTCCTTTTCCAGGTTCGACCAAGGGTAAATCTTCAAGCTTTAGGACCTCAGCTCCGCCTGTTTGATGAAAGCGGACGATCTTTGGCATCAACAACCTCCTACTCTTTTATGCAACATTACGCTTTGAAACGATCCGTCACAAATTTCACGATGTGATCGACGTCGTCACCCGCTTCCCACACTTTTTGAAGAAATTCAACGGGGTTGACGTTAACCTTTTTCAAAAACCGACGATCGCCACCACAACCATACATAAGATCGGGCGGCAATTCTCCACGGAGTTTGGCTCTGGCCTTCTCGATAATGCGAGGAAACCATTCCAGTCCCGCAAGGGAGTCATGGCGAGAAGGCAGCTCACTCGTGCTGATCGTATGCTCAGAAAATTTACCCTGATCTTCCTGGAAAAAATAGTCCCGTCTAATCTTGGTGATGGCGAGCACGGTTTCCGGATCGGGTTCTCCGGCATCGCACCAGTCCTCCACAAAGTCAAAAATTTCCTGTGGCATGGCCCCGATCGATAGGAGAAAATCTTCCTCTTCTTTTGTAAACATCACGTCCACCTTACGCTCCCCGTTCCTATAGGCCGTGACCTTGCTTTCAAAAAGAGTTCGAAATTTCTCCACCCAATCTACAGATTCATGATTCATCGTTCGATTTTCTCTTGCAGCACCCTGTCTGTGGTCAGAAGCACCTGTCAATGATCCAGGCATTGTTTCCTTGAATTGTACGGATGTTCTCATTTCCTTGTCTCCTATTTCAGTATTGATTGTTACACTTTTTCCCTGACGGCCGTTTACACAGACACGGGCAAATGGCCTTTTAATATCTCATTTTCGGCTTCCAATGCGGCTAAGCGATCCCTAAGTGGCCGCACAAGGCTCTCGACGTCTTCTTGCGCATATTTAACGGGAATGTGCTGTCGGCAATTGACGTCCCAGGCCTCCACATGGAAACGAATGACACGTTCCGGCTTTCCCTTGTACCGGGAATCGGTGAGTTGTTTGAGCAGTTCGGGATCATCCTCAATGACCTCTGCGGTTCCCCACATCTTGATTCGGGTTTGGGTCGCATAATCCATCAGAAACAAAAAGGCTTGATTATTTTCGGCCAAATTTCCTAATGAGATGTATTGCCGATTACCTTTATAATCGGCGAAAGCAAGCGTGCGGTAATCCAGCACGTTGAGAAAGCCTTTTGGTCCGCCTCGGTGCTGAATATAGGGCCTCCCCTCCCCACTGGCTGTGGCAAAATAGAAGGAGTCCCGCTCACATAAAAAGGCCGCCAGGTCGGGAGTGATGGTGTCCGACCATCCATCCCCCTCTTCCATTTGCGCATAGTGTTGTCGTGACCCCAGTCGCCCCTGCACGGTTTTCACAGATGGAGTAAAGGCGATGTCACTGATGGGCTGTTTCATGTCCTCATCTCCTTGTTGTGAGTGAGCTCAATCTGTCATGCCCGTATTCCTAGAGCCCCCTGAAGATCGGCGAAGATCGTGCCCCAAAGTTGTTTCCGCAGGTTGGTCACACCTTCGCCTAATTCCACTACTTCACAGACGGCATCCACTCCCAGGATGTGCCGGAGGGAAAGGTTGGGCATGATTGATCCTACGCGGAGATAGTGATCTAGGAGCCTGTCGGACTTCGGATGAATCGGCTGCAAAAATGTCTAAGCGGTCCATATTTCGCCGCTTTCTTGGCCCATAGTCCCACTATGGGCCGGCA
>JAOTTP010000129.1 GCA_029864405.1 Nitrospirota bacterium | reverse complement strand
TCAGTGAAAACCGGAATGAAGGCGGAAGACATAGACCCTTCCGCAAAAAGTTCTCGCAACAGATTGGGAATTCGATAGGCGATGTAAAAGGCGTCTGCTGAAGCGTTGGCGCCAAACAAATTGGCGAGGGTGACATCTCGGATAAATCCGAGAATCCGACTACAGAAGGTGGCTCCACCGATCAATCCAGCCGCCCGGCTGATACGGTGGGTCTCTCCTTGAGGAGATGACGGGATTGGTGGAGGTGGAGCTGATTGGGCCATCCGAATTGGAATGTTACCGGAAAGGGTTCAGTCGTTTCATCTGTCAGTTGTCAGTAGGGCAATTTTCTTGCTCCGTAAGGGGGAGGAAGGTCCCCCACAAACTTGGAGACCCGCGCCTCCGCTTGGTCTTGAATTGACACCCTCTGAATCATGCTTTAGCATCACTTCCCTTTTGTCCATGCCGTTCTTCATCTTATGACAAGATCTTCGTTGACTCAATCCAGTTTGCCGCGATGGTGGTGCTTTGCGACTGCGTTTTCGACCGGTGCGGTGGTGATGGCGCTGGAAATTTTAGGAAGCCGACTTCTCGCGCCCGTTTTTGGGAGTTCACTATTCGTCTGGGGCGCGCTGATCGGGGTGATTCTGGCTGCCATGAGCAGTGGGTATGCCGCTGGAGGCTGGCTGGCTGATCGATATGCTCCGCAGAGGGTGTTAGCTGGGCTGTTGTTGCTGTCCGGCGCTTGGACCCTTTTATTGGCATGGGCAGGCCAGCCCGTAGTTTTTCGAGTGGCCCAATGGATTCAGGATCCTCGCTGGGGACCATGTTTCGCGGCCAGTGTATTGTTGGCAGTTCCAGCATTTGGATTGAGCGGTGTTCTCCCCGCTCTCTTGCGGCTGGCTATCGGGGATATGGGTCATCTTGGACGTCATACCGGCGGCATGATTGCGGTTTCAACCATTGGGAGTCTTATCGGAACTTGGGGGACGTCCTTTTATCTTTTAACCTGGCTGGGCAGCACCACATTAGTCGCCGTCCTGGGCCTGGTGCAGTTGGGTCTTGGTCTCTTGTGGACTCTGAGAGTCGGAAGTCTCCCGGCTGGGGTGCAGGTCATCCTCCTTGCAGGAGTTGGGGGAATGACCTGGATGGGTTTCCATCCTGTCATCATTTTGCCACCGGCAATCCACCAGGAGGATAGCCCCTACCAACAAGTTCGGGTGAGTGAAAATGATGTATTTCGTTATCTCATTTTAGATAATACCTTCCATGCGGTGATGTGGAAAGCCGCGCCGACTTCTCTTGCGTTGCCCTATAGCCAGGTCATGATGGGTGTTCTGCCACTCGTAGAGAATCCCAAGCGAGGGTTGATTTTAGGCCATGGCGGAGGATCATTAGCGAAGTGGCTAGGGAAAAACTGGCCGGACCTGGAATTAGATGTCGTCGAAATGGATCCGTCTGTTGTCCAGGCTGCTGAGCGGTATTTTGGCTATACTCCACCGCTCAACCATCATGTCTATGTGCAAGACGCCCGCACGTTTTTACGCAACAATCCTTTCCAGTATGACGTGGTGTGGGTCGATGTGTTTGCCAGGCATCTCATTCCGTTCCATGTGACGACTCAGGAATTCTTTGAGGAATTGCGCAAGCATGTGAACCCTGAAGGCGCGGTTGCCGTCAATCTGGCTTCATCCGATGCGCCCGCGAATGTTCGCCGTGCACAAGCGGTGTTGACGACGATGCAACGTGCGTTTCCTGAGGTGGTGATATACGGGGTGGCCGGTCCTGAATGGTTACACACAAAAAAAGGATCTGTGAACCTCATTTTTTTTGGTGGGAAACCTGTTCCCGCCATGCGTGATTCGCACTTTCTGGATGTCTTGGCCCGTCAGATGAATCGTGATCGATTCCCGCCAGAAGGATTTGCGTTTTTCATGTCACAGGAGCCGGTCGTACTGGCTCCTGGCGAAATTCTGACCGATGATTTCTCTCCGCTAGATTTACTTCAGGGGGAAGGGTAAGCATCCCTTTCGTTTCGTGTTATCAGGGTTACTCCCTTTATTCTCAAAAAAGGGAGCTATCCTCGGTTTTATTTTGTGAGAACAATCCAGATGGTTAAAAAACGGGAGGGGGCTCTTTGACAAGAAATGAGTTCTGATCGTGCGGCGTCTGGGGGATGTTGCGTAGGCAGTTTTGATCAGAGAGAGTCTCATCTCTGCTTTGGCGTTTTTCCTTCACACGGTCGCCCAGTTTGCGCGTGATCACATCATTAAGGGTGCCTTGGCAGAGATGATGGCGTAAGCCATGTCTCCATAGTTTTCTGTGGCAGGCTAGCCTCATGATGGTTTTCTCCGTGTTTCGCATCACCAATAATTTGGGTGCTGAACTTCCATATCTTGATCTTGGCCCTCAGGAAGGGTCATGGCCGTCAACCCAAGCAAGAATACAAAGATTGTCGTGGAAGGCAACCAATCGAAGGAGAAAACACTCCGTAAAGGGACAGGGGCTCCAGACCCATCTTAGTTTTGACAGACAGCCGCTGGCCAAAACTTGTAACGAATTTGTGGTAGCTGAGCGCCATCAAAATTCGGGAGATCATAGAGACATCGGTCAATCACGGCCACCTCGTCATGAGTAAATTCGAAGACTTTTCGTGTTTTCCAAAATTGATCCAGCGTAAAATAATCCCCTGTGGCCGGCTTCTCCGCCAGCGCCGCCTGAAGCGCTTTGAAGGCTGCGGTATCGGTTCT
>JAOTTP010000070.1 GCA_029864405.1 Nitrospirota bacterium | reverse complement strand
ACTCGCCGCCGCCGTCAGGGTCACCGCGGTTCCATTGGCGTAGGCCTGTGTACAGTCGCCCCCGCACGAGATGCCTCCGGGAGCACTGGTGACCGTCCCACTACCCGTACCAGCTTTTGTAACCGTCAAGGTACGTTGCACGACAAGATTAAAGGTCACAGACACGGTCCGGTTAGCATTCATGACCACGGTGCACTGATTGCCAGATGTTGATGCACAACCAGTCCAACTACCAAAGGTTGACTGTGATGTCCCAAGCCCAGTCGGGGTTGCTGTCAGGACGACAGAAGAAGGGGGATCATTGTGATCATAGCTTATGGTGTTGCTCGCAAAAATAGTGAATGAATCTGTCCCCGCCCCACTTCCAGCAACCTGTCCCGTTCCCGATCCCCCAAAGTTAATAGTAAGATTGACTGGAACCAGATTAAAGGTCACGGTCACGGCCTTGCTAGCGTTCATGACCACGGTGCACTGATTTCCGGATGTGTTTGCACAGCCAGCCCAACTACTGAAGACTGACTGTGATGCCCCAATCCCGGTCGGTGTAGCCGTAAGCGTGACAGAAGAATTTTGATCATAGTCTAGAGTGTTACTCGAGAAAATGTTCAACGTATCTGTCCCTGGCGAATTTGCTTCAACCCTTCCAGTGCCTGATCCTCCAAAGTTGATGGTGAGGCCAAGGGCCTGAGCCATTGACGGAAAAACTCCCCCGAGCAATACCAGGACAAAAACGATAGCCCCCAAAGGAAATACCTTCACGTGAGCTTTCCGCATGGTGCGTCCTTTCTCATTCCGTTTCATCAATATTCTCTTGAGTGTTCTTTCGCCTTTTGGTATTCGGGCCGTTCTGATTCAAAAATGGCATTTCTATCCACCGTACATGGCATTTCTATTACTTTACAAGGCATCTCGATTAGGCTTAGGGAAGCCACGACCCAGATATGATTGTTTGGGAATTGCCTGGAGCAAGCAGGAAGGCATGTCAGGAAAGGACGTTGGGGGCATGACACATATCCTGGGCCACTGTAATCCTGAGTGATGATGAAGGTAGGTTGTAGTCTACACTATCCTACTTATTAATGGAACAGAAAAAGTATGACCTTGGAGAACATCCGGTTGATCAAACCGGTCATGACTGCCGAACACCCCTTACGGATAATTTTTCCAAAAAGGCGTTCCTCCCATTCTGTGGGAAAACCACATAACCAGGCTGGAAATGCAGACAGATCTATGTTTATTGAGAAGCAGGATGTTAAAGAGAAAGCCGGCGATAACCATTTAATGATTCTCCTTCCTAATGTGACAAACCGTCGCAGCTATTTCGAAGCCTCCTTAAAATCAAGGAACCATCGGTGTCGCCACAAAAAAAAGAGAGGAAGGGGGAGAGTGAGAAAAAACCTATTTCAAAACCACAGATAAATGGGAAGAACCTGTCCTCCCCCCAAGCAACCTAAAGGATATCCTGCGTAGTTTTTAAGGAAACACGATGGGAGTATGAGGTTTCAAAGAACGTACCTTCAAACGGGTTCACGTTCCTCGTGAAAATGAAGGGGGTGAGTGACGGGTTTCGAATTTCCAGGGAACATCAATAATCTCAATGACTTAGCGGAGTTGACGCGAACAGGAAAGGTCAAACAGGGTCACCTGTCCGCACCCCCCAACCCAGGCGCAACCTGAAAAGAGATCACGAATGACCGGCTCCACCTTATTCAGGCCACTGGCTGTAGGAATTTATGGGGTTTGCACCCCCCAGGCAATGATTGTTTCGTGACTGGTTTGTGGACGCGATGCAGGTTATGCGACTGAGTTTATGAATGCCCCAAAAGATCGCATTGCTCATCGTGTCCGATTGACACCCAATGGGCACAAGGCTTAGATAGCGTGATAAGAAAAGAAATTCAAACTGAGGCACCACCCGGAAGGCCTTACCCATTGAAATGGTCGCGCTTCATCCCCGAAGCCGGTATTTTTCCCATGACACACGCTCCCCCTGGTGATGATGTGGGACACCAGCAGGACCCCTGGGTTCCATGACTCAGGGGTCGTGGTGTATAGAGCAGAAACCACAGGCTTTTGCCCTCTCATTGAATGGGCAACACACATTCGGGTTGATCATTTCTGGGGTTGTTCACCATCTGACTGACAGGATAGGCTTCCATCTCCTCGGGTGAAAACGGTCTAAGCAACGCATTCAATCTCTCAGTATGGTGAAATGATGAGTCCAACCACTCGTCATACTGCCTCGGATCTAAAATGACCGGCATGCGGTGGTGAATAGGCTCCATCACCCTATTAGGTCCTGTGGTAATCAACGAGCACGATTCCAAGGCAGGGTTTTGTTTCTCCCACCGTTCCCATAAGCCTGCGAAGGCAAAGAGCCGACCATCCTTGAACCGGATGTAATAGGGCTGCTTCGCTTTGCCTTCTCGTTTCCATTCATAAAAGCCATCAGCAAGCACCAGACAGCGTTGCTGTTTGAACGCTTTTCGGAATGAGGGTTTATCTGCGACCGTTTCCCCTCGTGCGTTAATGAGCTTGTTGCCAATACTGGCATCCTTGGCCCACGAGGGAACAAGCCCCCATTTCAGTTCCACGCATTCTCGTTCTATTGATTCCGGGTTGGTCCGTACACAGGCGACTCGTTGCGAGGGCGCAATGTTAAAGCGGGGCTCTAACTGAGGCAGGACTTTCAGTCCGAGTTGTTCGGCGAGTTGTTGAAAGTTTTCTTTGCGAGTGAAGCGGCCACACATGTTCCCGTAACAAGTCCCTGTTCATTCTGAAAAACAAAGTGTTAATCCTAGCCGACACCACCATGCAAAAATGGATGAATAATTGGAGGACGGAAAATGGAAATCGGAATAATCGTTTCCTTGCGTGGTTGCTTAGGTCCTGCCCATGGCGTACAAAGACCTTAGGAAATCAGTTCCGGTCCATCAAGGGCATTCCTAGGAAGAGAGATGATCTTTTTCATTGAAGTAGTGGCGGTCCGATTATGGAATAGAGAAGAATAAGAATAGTAATAGGGGTCACCCATTATTCTCATCGCAAGTGGGGGGCATAGGTTCAACTCCACCCAGCCCACAAAATAAATCAATCACCTAGGAGTCTGTCGGACTTAGGGGATCGAGAGCGAAAAAGCGGCTGAGCGAGGTCGGATTTTGACGATTTCGACGGCCCATAGTGGGACTATAGTCCAAGGAAGCGGCGAAATCTGGACCGCTTAGACACTTTTGCAGCCGATTCATCCTAAGTCCGATAGGCTCCTAGACCACCACTTCCCCATCAACTCAAAAGTGGATGCAAGGCTGGCACTAGATCCAGCGCCCCTAAAAAACCCTCTTGGGTGCCCTGGTCGCCTGGCGCGCGCAGGTGCCGAGGGGAAAAACCCGGCAAACAGATACGGTGAAACATCTGCGTTTGTGCCTACCGACCCGGATGCTCGGCTTTGTTGTGGATGACAAAATAGTCCAATTCCAATGCCCCGGTATCCGATGGCACCTCCAATGTAATCGTATGGGAACCGGCGGGAAGCCCATGTGATAGACGTATCTCTTTCGTCATCTCATAATCACCGAGGGAGCCCTCATCGACCATCTCAATCGTCGACTGGCGTCGGTTATCTACAGAGATATTGACCACATCACCAGCGCTTTTGCCTTTAGTATAGCGCAGGCGAATACTCGGGTTTGCAATGTTCTCGGTCAGGTTCAACACATAGTTCGCTTCCCCCGTCCCTCGTACCGTTTGCCCCCCGGACGCCGTCTGGCGCGGCGTTGTCATCAAGGTGCCCGAGCGATAGTCCTCTGCCTGCTGGGTCACGAGATATCCCTTTGGCCCCAGCACGTCAATCTTGAAATCCGGGCACGAGGTATTGTGCCGCGAATAGGTGGGCCGGTCAAAAATCCAGGAGTCGCCCGGTAGGGTTGTCCATTCCTCATGCGTCGGGTCGATCGTGTACGCCTGCATGACTCCGGACGACGATGCCGCCTGGATGCGGGAGACGTCGCTATTATCATTGGCCACCCACATGGACCGCATGGTGACAAACGGCGCGGTGAGGGTGTCATACGTCACATCCGTCACGCGCACCGTCGTCTTGCCCGGTTCGGCTTGGAGCTGCAATACCGCTGACGATCCGTTTTTATACCGAACCTTAATGGTACTCGTTAGCGGATCGATATCCAGCTTCTCGATCGGCGTGACCGGAAACAAGGGGTCCTCTGCGGCCGGCCCAATGATCATCGATGCCCCGAAACAGACCCGCTCCTCCCGCCCCGCCGGTTGTGGCGGGATGATCCGTGCGTATCCATTGGCATAGAGAACAAATATTTGCGGGGGGGCGTGATCCTCGTCCGCCCGTTTGAGGAACTGGATGAAATGGTGGTCCGGACTCGATGGTCCCCCCACGATGTTGACGGCCATCCCCGATTCAAATGGCCACCCGGAGACATCCATGACTCGAACCGCCACATCGCCGTCGTCGTACAGGTCCAGACCTTGGAGATCGGCAAGATCCACAAAACCCGACGTCACTAAACTCGCATACTGACCGGCGGCTCCAGATGCGATTACCTGGGCGTTATCCCAATGCGGCGCGGTCTGTTTCGTCTTCGACAGAAATTTTAAACTCTGGTTGTCCGCATCGTAATAGGCAATATTCGGATATCCTCTTGCCGACACCCCCAGCGATGAAAACCGGCCGACATCCCCCGCCGCATCCAGAACGCTCCCCACCGACCACTGTGCCGCGACGGCTTCTTTGTGTAGGTATTTTAAATCCTTATTCGTGGCATCATAGTACGCCACATGCAGAGCCCCATCCGGACCAAACGCCATCGAGGGATATTGGCCGACATCTCCCACCGCATCCAACACCACCGGCGTCGACCACCCCTGCTCATCCCGGTAGATGTATTTTAAATTCCCATTGCTCGCATCGTAATACGTGATATGCGGATAGCGCCCTTCATACGCCCCGTTCATTTTCTCTTTCCGGCCCTCATAGTACACGGTCATTGAGGCGTATGTTCCGACATCCCCGACGGCATCTAAAACCACTGGCGCCGACCATCCATGCGTGCCATCGTTGGTGACGTATTTTAAATCCTTCCTGTCCGCCTCGTAGTACACCACATACAGAGTGCCCTCCGGGCCAATCGCCATGGCCGCATGCTGGCCGACATCGCCGTTCGCGTCCAGGATCGTTGGGGTTGCCCATCCGCCCACCGAATCCGGATCGCTCTTGTACGTATATTTCAGATCCCCGCTATCCGCATCGTAATAGACGACGTGATGCCGCTTGTCCCGGCTAATGCGGAGCGAAGCGTATTGCCCCACATCTCCGGTTGCATCGACAATCTCCGGCTCGCTCCAGTTCCCCTTTGTATCCCGGGCAATATACATGAGCCTGTGGTTCAGGGCGTCATAATAGGCCATGGCCGGTGGCGCAGCTAAGCCCACCCAATGCCTGTCTGTCGGCGGATATGCCAGCGACACATATTGACCGACATCCGCATTGACCGCGTCCGGTGTTTCAATCGGATACCAATAGGAACCGGGAGACTGCCAGGCAAATTTCAGCTTGCGTTCCGCCGCATCGTAGTACGCGATCTGCGCCGTCGGCCGCATGTCCCACGCCTGCTCGCAATTCGTCAGGTCGGAAAGACAGAGATCCTTCTGACCCGCTGTGAGTGGAAAATAGGTGGGAAATGTGGCGGTGATTTGATAGTCGGACACATAACCGCCATAGATCGGAATATTGACGTTGTCTTCTTCCGCACACTGTGAGGGAAAGCTCAGATTTTTGGCGTGACGCAACGTAGTCGCCCCCGCGACATTGAAGCTTTGCAGGCCCACCATCATCACACACAGCATCCCGAGTATCGCCCGACCCTTTATCTTTTCTGTACACCAAGCCATAACCATTAACCAATCTCCTCACGTCTCATTGTCATGTCACATTGACCGGGGTTTGACAGACTGGTGTGAGACAGACCAACACACCCAGCTACCGCGGTTTTCATTTTCCATCTGCCATCATCAGTCACAGCCATCTGGCTGTACCATCGGTTCTGCCTCAGTGCCCGAGAGGTCGAAGCACTGCTTGCCGACCATGGCCGCACGGTCACCAGCGAGACGATTCGCCAATGGTGCCGGAAGTCTTACCTACCTATGCTCATACGCGTAAAACACAACAAGGCCGCCCGGGTGACCCGTGTGGGGGGGATCGACGAGGTGTTCGTCACCATTGAAGGACAACGGCAGGAACGCTGGCGTACGGTTGATCAAGATGGGGATTCGATCGACATTCTCGTGCAGCGTCGTCGCAAAAGGAGGTCGCATGCGCATGCAAGATGAGGGAACGACTCTGCGAAGCCCCATTTCCTTCGCAGCCTGCTACGTTGACCATACCGACAATTTACCATTTGGCCATCAACCTGAATTTGGTGCCTGACAACCAGATACCGTGATCATCAACCAGGTAGCTGTCATCACCCTCAACGGTAACCCGCTCAGGCTTTCCCTCCTTGTGGATTGGCCAGCGCACATAAATTTTTCTGGCCGTGCCTTTTGGCATATCCACATTCAGATTCAGTCTTTGGTCGGTGTCGTCCCACTTCGCCTGCATCATCAGATTTCCGAAATGTGTGGGAAAATCCGAAAGGGAAATCCCATCGTCCACCAGCCATTCGCGTGGAGTCCCAAACAGCAGGTTCAGGATTTTACTTTCGTCCTCTTCCATCAGGATGAGACCCCGGACAACATTGATATAATCCGACCCGACCCACGTATGTGGCATGTCACCGATATAGGCACCTTTGCGGCTTTCGGAATGGACCACCTCGGCAAACTGGTTCCAGTTGACCGGACGCCTGCCCTTGAACAGGATTTCCTGCAGGTCGAATGCTTCCTTGCGATACCCAAGGGTTGTCAGAGCCAGAATATTGCGCAACTCGTAAGGCGTATAGGCATAAGGTTCCAGCCCGGCATCCCGTTTCTTCACCATCCGGTAATAGTCACGGAACGTCCGGTCCAGGGCATCTGCCGGCAGGACAGACCTTGCTTCAGTGGGAAACAGGGCAATGGCAATGGAGGTCGGATCAGGAGTGCCCTTGTCCGCATCTACTGGGATATAGTCGAGGGACTTCCAGGCAATGGTTTTTTCAATGGACTCCTTGACGCTTGCGCTGAAAGCTTTCGCCTCGGTCCTCGCCCAGCCAGCTACATATCCCCGGCCCAGGGTCTCCGCCATTTCACTACCGTCCGCCCAGCCGCGAATGGCCCAGAAATCGTCCCAATAGCTGTGTACCGGCTTAATGAAACCTTCATGACTGATGGACGGTGGTAAGATGCCTTTCAGCCGATCACCGGCCTCAAGATTTTTATAATATTCCGGATCAAGCGTCCGCTCCCGCAAGGTGACAAGGTAATTCATCGCACGGTGAACCGCATCAAAATGCTTTTCCAGGAAATCCTTGTCACCGGTAAAGCGATAGTACTCCATGATCGCATAAATGAACTGACCCTGGCTGTCCCATTCGATATTCCTGCCCCAGCCGTCATATACCTTTCCGCTGGTGTCGAGAATGGGGGGCACGAGGCCATCGGGCTCAACACGTTCGGCATACCAGTCCAGATATTCCTGTACTTCCTCGAAAAAACCAAGCCGCATGAGCGCGGAGGAAATCATCGCGCCATCTCGCATCCAGGTCCGGTTGTAGCTGCGCGCACCGGGCTGGATGACCACACCATCCTGAGTTAACAGGATATAGGCTGCCTGCGACTTCACGGTATTGACGACCGCCTTGTCGGCAAGGTCAAATCCCGCACGGTCAAGCTTGCTCGTCCAGAGGGCCACATACTCCTGCCGCAACTCCCCAAAGTCCCCGGCAGTTTTTATGTGTGAAAGGGTCTCGTGCAGGGGAGCCGCAAGAACCACCTCCTTGGATTCACCGGGTTTCAGGTCAAAGGCATAGGTCCAGGCTGCCGAGAGCAGACCGTTCCCGGTCTCGTCATCAATAGATCTATTATCGCCCTTGTTGTCTGCCAGCACTCCCTTCCCTCGCAGGTGTTTGGCAATATCTCCGTGAGCATATTGCGTGGCAAGAAAACTATCGGCAGGCGAAAGGGATACGTAGCTGTTCTTATCGTTGATCATCACTAGCTTCCCGGTTTCGCCTATGTACCTGATCGAATGGATAGGCGCCAGTCCGCCATATTGCCACTTGGGATTGACCTGAGCGGGCCTGACCGTGACGATGATTTCCCCCTTGCGTACCGTATCGGAGCGATTTTCAAGCGTATGTCGCACATAGGTCAGGCTGGCATCGACAGGGCCACTGGTAATGGCCTCGGACCTGAAATGCAGTCCATTCCCCGTCTCCCATTGCACGGTGGGAACCGGCAGGTAACCGTCCTGCAATTCCTGGTGTATTGTCGCAGCTCCGGCAGCCGAATACAGATGTTCACCCTCTTTGACAAAGGGCATCAGCGAGGGAGCGTCGTGCCGGAATTCCAGATTGCCATATTCATCAAACAGGCTTTCCTCGCTATCCCTGGGAAGGCCCACCAGGGTCCAGTACGTCTGGTGCCCCGTCAGATGGAGAGGATAATCACCGAAAGGCGCCTTCCGGGCATCAAATTGATACCGGACAAAAGGGGTGAAGGCCTCGGTGGGGCCACGCAATGAAATCTCAGCAATCCCGAACCCGCCCCCGGCTATCACAGGGTCAGCCAGCACAAGCCTGATATAGCGTAGCTCGGATGCCTCATGCGGAAGAAAATCGGTTTGTCCCTGTGCTTCCGAGACGGAGATGTGGGAGACCTGTTTCCATGCCTTTCCATCCGGCGAAATCGCCATGTCCACCGAACCGGCATATTGCTGGTCCCAGTCGATACGCAATCCGGAAATAGTCCTGGATTTGCGCAGATCCAGAAGCAATTCTGCACGGTCAACAGCCCCGCTTTTCCAAACGGTATCCCTACGACCATCCATCATGGCCAGTGCATCATCTCCATCACCACCACCGGAGACTATGGTGATCTCCACAAGATCATCAGTCCCCTTGACGTCAAATTCCCAGAGGGAATGCCCCCAGCCGGTTGCTCGCTGCCTTGTCTCCAGCCGGACATATCGCCCGGAAACGGGCCGGATATAAATATCATCCATCTGCCCGTCACTGTCGTCGTTTTCATAAACCGTGATCCATTCCCGGGCATCGGTAGAAACCAGGAGACTGTATTTGCTCGGATACGCGTGCTCCCAGTGCAGGGTAAATCCGGTAATTTCAACCACCTTTCCCAAATCAACGAGAGACCATTCCTTATCCTTTGGCTGACTGGACCAGCGGGTCCCGGGGTCACCATCAGCCAGGTTACCCGCTTTGAATTCATCGCTCTGGATCGAGGACGCGGACACACGCCATACGTCCTTTGCCGGCATGTCGGATGCCGACAGCGCTGGTGTCACAGGCAACGCCAGCAGGACCAGAGCAGCCAAAAACGTCAACATGCTTCTCTTGTGAACGGTCATCAGTGATCTCCCTAACTTACCGTGATGTTTCCGGAAGATTTTTGCCGAAGCCCCTTGCCATCTTTCCCGAAAAGATGGCAGTTTTCTGCCGAAATACATACAGTCAGCCTGTCTCCCTTCGCGCCACAGAAATCGCCGGAACCACGAAAGATCAGCGGTTCATCGGCATCCGGCGTTTCCAGATAGACATAGGAATGGCTACCCAGTGGTTCCACAAGCGTGACCTCTGTCTCGACGAGGTTGTGATCTCCTCCCGTAGCCAGATGCTCCGGACGAATGCCAAGCGTAACCGGAGAATCCGGAGATAGCCGTCCGGAACCGGCATTCACCTGGATCCTCGTTCCGCTATTAAGCCGGACAATCGTTGTATCCGGGTGGCTTTCGACCACAGACCCGACCAGGAAGTTCATAGCCGGCGATCCGATGAAGCCCGCAACAAAGCGGTTGGCAGGATATTTGTATAGTTCGTTTGGCGAACCCGTCTGTTCAACAAGACCATCCCTGAGCACCACGATGCGATCCGCCAGTGTCATGGCCTCTACCTGGTCATGCGTGACATAGATCATGGTTGTCTTAAGTGTATCATGCAGTCGTGCAAATTCTTGACGCATCTTCACACGAAGGGATGCATCCAGGTTTGAAAGCGGTTCATCAAACAGGAATATTCTCGGGCGCCTGACTGTCGCTCTGCCAATGGCTGTACGCTGGCGCTGTCCACCGGAAAGCTCTTTCGGTTTACGAGCAAGCAGCACGGTCAGGCCGAGCGTCTCGGCAGCCGCGCGCACCGCCCGGTCAATTTCCCCGGCAGGGGCTCCGGCAATCTTCATCCCGAAGCTCATGTTTTCATAGACCGTCATATGCGGATACAGGGCATAGGACTGGAACACCATCGCAATACCCCGCTCGGAAGGCGGAAGCATCGAGACATCTGTCTCACCGATTTGGATGGTTCCCTCATCGATATCTTCAAGGCCCGCAATCGTACGCAACAGGGTTGACTTGCCGCACCCCGAAGGGCCGACAATCACCGCAAACTCGCCATCGGCGACATCAAGGTCAATGCCGGACAACACGGCGGTGTTGCCAAAACTCTTGTGAATATTTCTTAGAGTAAGACTAGCCATGACGCGTATGCAGCGAAAGAGGCAGGAAGGGTTCGTCCAGAACCGCACCATTGGATTCGATAATTTTCGAATAATACCGGGCGGTATCCTTCGGCGTTCGCTCAAGGGTCTCAAAATCGACATGCACGATGCCAAATCGCTTGGCATAACCAAGGGACCATTCATAGTTATCCATCAGGGACCAGGCCATATATCCCCGTACATCAACCCCTTTCTCAATCGCTGTCCGGATCGCGCAAAGATGCTGATTCAGATAATGCATCCGTAGCGGATCAATGACCCGGCCATTCATCGCTTTCGGCGGATCAAAAAATGCCGAGCCATTCTCGGTGATATACAGCGGCATCTCACCATAACGGTTCTTGAGCCACAGCAGGGTATCG
>JAOTTP010000022.1 GCA_029864405.1 Nitrospirota bacterium | reverse complement strand
GCGGAAATGATTGGGTGCTGTGTAGAGTAGAGTTTGGTGGCCATGCTCCCAACCTCTTTTCATTTCAACTGATGGATGGCCAGGCGACCATTCGTTTTTATGGGTGGACCTTTTCATTATACCCCGATGCATCCTCAGGACGCACGGAAAAAATTTCCCCCATCTGTTAAGACCTGAGGTGTGAAAATCTGAACGTCATGTGTCAGACCATGCCTCATGAATGATCAATGAAAACCACACGTCCTGGGAGGCGTTGTCATCCTGACCCATTCGACAAGCCTGCCCTGAGCGAAGTCGAAGGGGCTCAGGGCAAGGTCCAACGAAGGATCTCGCCCAGCCGTAGCCTCGTCCATCTGGGCACAGATCCTTCGCCGTGGGCTCAGGATGACAACGTTTTTACACGTGACACTCACTGAGGTTGGCTGTTCTATGCACTGATCTTTCGTAGCTGGTGTGAGGCATCGCCCGCGCCGCGCAACGGCAGGCGTGACATGTCACAATCTGCTTGTCATCCTGAGGGGACCGAAGGATCTCGCCAAGCCGTGGCATCTTCCACCTGGGCACAGGTCCTTCGCCGTGGGCTCAGGATGACACCGAAGATCTAAAAGGTGTCTTCCCGCAATCCGACGTCCTTGGCCGTGTTTGTTCTTGCTGGAAATGAGTAGGTACAATACGTTGATTCCCTTCCACCAAACCTTTGAAGTCCACCGCTTGAGGACATGACTGATCCTATGCCGCTTCAATCTTTTCATCCGGTTGTTCAAGAATGGTTTACGACCAGGCTGGGTGAACCGACCGATGTGCAACGGGCCAGTTGGCCTGCTATTCATTCCGGACATCATGCCTTGATTTCGGCACCCACCGGCTCCGGTAAAACGCTGGCGGCTTTTCTCACGTGCATCGACCATTTGCTACGGCAGGCGATTGGCGGAGAGTTGGAGGACGGCATCCAGGTCGTCTACGTGTCGCCTCTGCGCGCGCTGAGTCATGATATTCACAAAAATTTGGAACTGCCGTTGGCCGAGATTAGCGAACTGGCTCTGTCTGCCGGTTTTTTGGGACCGAGGATTCGGGTGGAGGTCCGGACCGGCGATACGCCTGCCGCAGAACGCCAACGTCTGCTCAAACACCCGCCGCACATTTTGGTGACGACGCCGGAGTCGTTGTTTCTTCTGGTGACGGCCAGGCGGAGTCGCGAACTTTTGACCGGCGTGCATACGGTGATTGTCGATGAAATTCACGCACTCGCACCGAATAAACGTGGCGCGCATCTGGCGCTGTCTCTTGAGCGGTTGGATGCCGTGACCTCCCGGCGGTTGGTGCGCATCGGCCTGTCCGCCACGCAGCGGCCATTGGAGACGGTGGCCCAATTTTTATTGGGTGACTCCGCTCATCGCGCGAAGGCTCAACAACCCTCGCTCTTTGACTCGTCGCATTGTCACATTGTGGATATCGGCCATCGCCGGCAGTTGGATCTGCAGGTGGAAGTCCCGAAGGATGAATTAGGCGCGATTGCCACTAATGCGATGTGGTCGGAGATCTATGATCGTATTGCCGACATCGCCGGGCCGCATCGTTCGACGTTGGTGTTTGTGAATACCCGCCGGATGGCGGAACGGGTGGCGCATCATCTAGGAGAACGCTTAGGCGAGGCACAGGTGGCGTCCCATCATGGCAGCTTGTCACGCAAACTTCGTTTAGATGCCGAAGAGCGATTGAAGACCGGGCAGATCAAGGTGATGGTGGCGACCGCGTCATTAGAGCTGGGTATCGATATTGGTTTTATTGATGTGGTGTGTCAGATCGGCTCGCCTCGTGCGATTGCCACGTGTCTTCAGCGTGTGGGGCGGGCAGGGCATCAGGTGGGGGCTGTTCCACAGGGACGGCTGTTTTGTACGACCCGGGATGAATTAGTCGAATGCGCGGCGGTGATCCGAGCGATTCGGCAGGGTCAATTGGAAACCATCGAGATCCCCTCCGCCCCGCTGGATATTTTAATTCAACAGATCATTGCCGAGGTCGCGGCGCAGGAATGGGATGCGCGTGCCCTGTTTGCCTTGTGCCGGTCGGCCTACCCGTATCGGGAGTTGACGTGGGAGATCTTTGAGTCGTTGCTGCGGTTGGTGGCCGAGGGATTTGTGCCCGGGCGCAGACGGCTGTATGCGTTGATGAGTTATGACCGGCATGAAGGCCGGCTTCGGCCAAAGCGTGGAGCCCGTTTGGCCGCGTTGACCTCCGGGGGGGCGATTCCTGAAACGGCGACCTACTCGGTGGTGGCGGAACCGGATGGGACCGTGGTGGGAACGGTGGATGAAGATTTTGCGATTGAGAGTCTTGCCGGGGATATTATGTTGCTGGGCACGACATCCTGGCGCATCCGTGGGATTGAAACGGGAAAAGTCCGTGTGGAGGATGCGCATGGCGCGCCGCCCAATATTCCGTTCTGGCGGGGGGAAGCGCCTTCCCGGTCGTTCGAATTATCTCATGCCGTGGCGGACGTGCGTGAGCAGATCTTTCAGTTGCTTGAGCAGGGAGCCACTCCCGGAGATGAGAGGGCGCGTCACTGGCTTCATGAAGCATGTGGAGTTGATGCGTCAGGCGCCGATCAATTGCTGGCGTATGTGGCCGGAGGTGCACAGATCCTCGGAGGTGTGCCGACGCAGACCTGTGTGATTGCGGAACGATTCTTTGATGAAGCCGGGGGGATGCAACTGGTGCTGCACGCGCCGTTCGGTGGCAGGCTCAATCGCGCGTGGGGGCTGGCGTTACGCAAACGTTTTTGCGTAAATTTTGATTTTGAATTGCAGGCGGCGGCCACGGACGACGGGTTGGTGCTGTCGCTTGGTGAGCAGCATAGTTTTCCACTGGAGGCCATCTTTGGATTTGTGCATCCCAACACCGTGCGAGACGTGCTCATTCAAGCCACCTTGGCGACTCCACTGTTTCTCACACGCTGGCGGTGGAATGTGACCCGTGCGTTGGCGCTGTTGCGGTTTCAAAACGGCAAACGTGTGCCGGTGCATCTGCAACGCATGCGGGCGGAGGATTTATTGGCGGCGGCGTTCCCGATGGCCGCAGCCTGCGGCGATAATCACGTCGGAGACATTCCTGTGCCGGATCATCATTTGGTCCAGGAAACGTTGCGTGACTGTTTAACGGAGGCGATGGATCTGGTTGGCCTGCGCCAGATGCTTGAGCGGATAGAGAATCAGGAGATTCAGGTGCGGGTTGTGGAATCGCCGGTGCCCTCTCTGTTCGCGCATGAAATTTTGAATGCCAATCCCTATGCCTTCCTGGATGATGCGCCGTTGGAAGAGCGACGGGCTCGTGCCGTGAATCTCCGGCGGACGTCGCCCACCGCTTTTGACGGGAAGATTGGCACATTGGATGCGGCAGCGATTGATGCGGTGGTTGAGGAAGCCTGGCCGTTGATTCGTGATACTGATGAATTCTTCGATGTGCTTCAGGTTCTGGGATGGTTGCCATCGGCGATGGGTGAGCTGTGGCAGGAGTATGGTGATCTTCTGGTGACGAATGGCCGGGTGCTGGTTTTTCGGGTGTCTGTTGCTGGCGCCTCGGGAACGAAAATTGTTGAGGGGTGGACCACGAGAGAGCATCTTCCCCGTCTTCAGGTCTTATTCCCAGATGCGGAGGTGGTTGCTGGTAGGCGGGATTCACCCTCCTTGTCTGTGGAGGAAGAATCGATCACCTCAGAATCTGCCGCGCGTGATGTTGTGCAAGGTTGGATGCCGCATATTGGTCCAGTGACCGCTGACGAATTGGCCGGGCGATTGAGTTTGCCCACGGGACTGGTGCATCAGGCTCTGTTGCAATTAGAAGGACAGGGCCAGGTACTTCGCGGTCATTTCCGTCCGGTTTCTTCTTCTCCCTCTCCCTGTCAGGGAGAGGGGAAAGATCCGGATTCGGAATCTTTCCCTAATGCTGACCCTCGCCCCAATGGGGGAGAGGGGAGGGTGAGGGGGGAAGTGTCAGTAACCGCAGAAGTCGAATGGTGTGACCGCAGTCTTCTGGCTCGCATTCATCGGCGAACTGTCACAGCCTTGCGCCGGGAAATCGAGCCGGTTGCCGCGTCGGATTTCATGCGCTTTCTCTTTCGGTGGCAGCATCGAGCGCCCGGCACGCAATTACACGGAGAAGCCGGGCTGCGTGAGGTGATTCACCAGTTGGCAGGATTTGAAGCGCCCGCCTCGTCGTGGGAATCGTCGCTTCTCAAAGAACGCATGGCTCCTTACAAACCAGAATGGCTCGACAATTTGTGCCTGCGCGGCGAGGTAGCCTGGGGTCGTCTCACCCCTCCGGAAAGCAAGGCGACACTCTTACCCGTGGTAGGAAACGAACAGGGGACAGGTGACGTGGCCTTGGACGCTGGAGCGCCCGTTCCGTCCGTTCCGGCATTCCGGCCTCTGACTCCGACCAGCCTGGCTCCCATCAGTTTTTTGCGACGGCAGGATGTGAGTTGGATATTGGGTGTGGCCAAACCCGGGAAATCTGCAGGGCCGCTTGGGGTCCGATTTTCCCTGAGTAGCGTTGCTCAAGCCGTCTTTGATTGTCTGGATCGTCGTGGTGCATGTTTTTTTGCGGATCTGACCAGTCGAACGGGACATCTAGCTGCCGAAGTAGAGCAGGCCTTGTGGGAACTGGTGGCTGCAGGGCTGGTGACTGCTGATGGGTTTGATCCCATGCGGGCTCTGCTTGATCCCCGCCGCCGGCGAGCCGAGGGCAGGGATCGCGCGCGACGACCCCGGCACAGTGTCGGGCGTTGGGATGTGTTCCAGGCTGACCCTGGGCCACACGATGACGAGACGCCGGTTCGTATGCATCCCCATGAACAGTGGGCCAGGCAATTGGCGCATCGTTATGGGGTGGTCTTTCGTGATCTGCTGAAACGAGAATCCTTGCCGGTGACCTGGCGTGAACTGCTGGTGCAATACCGGAAGCTGGAATGGCGAGGCGAGATGCGGGGTGGCCGGTTTGTGAATGGCTTTACGGGGGAACAGTTCGCTTTGCCGGAGGCGGTGGAATCGTTGCGGGCGGTACGCCGTGATGCTCAAGTCGGGGCGGAAGAGATTCGTCTATCGGCCGCCGATCCGTTAAATCTGGTCGGCATCATTTTGCCCGGTGAACGGGTTTCCGCGCACACCACTAAGCCCATTTTTTTCTGCAATGGGGTGCCGTCTGCCGACATAGCCTCAGTAGTCAGTCTGGCTTGATCGAAGGTGTTGTGACAGACCGAACACGCCAGGAATCCAATCAGCGATCCATGGCATCCCGGTTAATGGTCCCTGGTCTGGCATTGGTCCTCTTTGGATGTATCGCCCTTCTTTGGATTCCAGTTCCCTCTCATACTATTCTCCTGAAAGCCTTCAATGATTTTTGTCATTTTCCATTATTTGGTGGCGTGGCCATCATCCTCTTATATCTGGCACGGCAACTTGGTGAGCCCCGCGGTTGGTCTGTGGGTAGCCAATATGGCATGGCTTTTGTTGGGGCCGTGGTTCTGGGTGCGGTGAGTGAGGGTTTGCAATCCTTGAGTTCGAGTCGTTTTGCCGAATGGTCGGATCTCCTTCTTGATGTCGTGGGGGCCGTATGTGTCCTAGGACTTTATGCAACGTACGATCGAAATATTACGGGACGACTCGCAGTATGGCGGCAGGCTCCATGGAAACACCTGGTTCACGCCGGGGTTGTTCTGCTGACTCTCACCGCTCTGAGTACAGTGCTCATCTGGACCTATGCCTATTGGGACCGGGCTGCCCGATTCCCATCACTCTGCCAATTTTCTTCCTCATGGGAGATGCTGTTTGTCCAAGGGAAGGAGAGTGAACTTCAGATCGTTCCTCCGCCCTTAGGTTGGGGGAAACCTCGGGTCGATACTGTAGGGCAGGTTGTGTTTTACCCGAAACACTACCCTGGCATTCGAATTGAAGAACCCTATGCGGATTGGCGCGGGTTCTCGCGTTTCCGCTTTGATGTGTATTCCGAATTGCCGACAGCCCGATCGTTGGTCATCGGAATTCATGATGCGCAGCATAATAACGACTATGCGGATCGGTTCAATCAGGCCATCACAATTTCGCCAGGCCTCAATCACATTGACATTCCGTTGGATGACATTCGCCAGGCCCCCGTTGGGCGGGAATTGGATCTCAGCGCGATTAAGGCCATTAGACTCTTTGCCATAAGTCCACCAGAGGAATTTTCCCTGTACGTTGATAACATCCGACTAGAATAGAGTCGCCAGTAATAATGGAGAGTGAGCCTAGTGAGCTAACATGTAGATAATCCCAATAACTGTCAGGAGCATCTGTGGAATTAACGGTGGCATCGAATACAGCAATCCTGGGTGGCCGTTGTTGACCGGACTAGGTAGGGTGAGGGTTCATCTTGTCATTGGAGCCCAGTAGACAAATGCGTACAGGTGAGTACAATACATCCCGGCCTAGCTGTTTCATTGCCCAATATGGTGCTTAATCTGACAGGGGAGGAATGGGTCGCAAAGACATTTCATTTAATGTCTGGTGGGCTCCGTTCCACAATTTGAACAACGAAGAGAATATCAAAATGGTACCTGACCTCATGACCATTCCTTCGGCATTTCGCTTTCGATATGGCACATGGGTTTTGGCCTGTCTGATGCTGGGGCTGGTTGGTTGCCATGTCACGTTGATTTCTTCCTACGATCCAGAAATGGACCGGGCGGCCACGTCGCTTCAAAAAAAGATGGACGCCTTTTTGACCGGACTCGAAACCCACGCCGGACAGTCGCAGGCTAACTATTCGTGGGATCGGGCCTTTTATTACAACTATCTGGTTGAACTACGGTCCTTGCGTCTGCGGGCACAAAGCGATGCATCTCATGCATTCACGGCCAAACAGTTGACGCTCATGATGGATAATCTTGAGCAACTCCGCTTGGCTCATGAAGCGGGTCCCCTTGCCCTTCCGACGATACAGGCGACACGAGATTTATTTAATCAAGGCTGGCAGGCCATTATTGCGAAAGAAATCGCGAAGCGACGAGGAGTGGATCCACGGTGATCGAATTCAGCAACAGGAAACGCATGCGGGTCATTGTGAAGCGTGTGTGGTGTGCCTTGCGATGATGAGTCATTTAAACGAAGGTCTTCCAATGGTGCGAGAGAACCTTGACCGAACCCTGACCCTTCGCTAAGATCTGCGTATGCCAATGCCGCCCTTTCCCATCGGTTCTCGACCAAGCCCACGGATGGGTGGGGCCCGTCCACCGGCTCCTCCGGGCACCCCCAAGCAATTCGAATCGCTTCGAGCGTCGTTACTGTTTTGTCCAACCTGTCAGACGGCGACTCCTGCCCGTGAACGTCTGCTTTTAGTGCTCCCCACCGGAAGTCTCTACGAGTACCTCTGTGCCCATTGCGGAACCTCCACCGGTTCAAAAACGGATCAAGCGCAAAGCGAAGTTCGCCTCATCACTCCCTAAATTCCGGTTGCATCGTTTTTTGACGGAGGATGTTTGCATGACTGCTCCGTCCTTCCCGTCATTCTATTTCGTCATCCTCGCAAGTGGTCAACGGGGATTCATCTTCGAGAAGACATACAAAGATAGATTCCCAATGCATGTCATGTTGAGGGGACCGAATGATCTGGCTAGGCCACGAGGCGTTTCGACCTGGGCACAGATTCTTCGCCGTGGGCTCAGAATGACAACGTGCAATTGGCGGGAGGCAGGAGGGAGGGAGTGTGGCGCCCTCTACTTTTTGGCTTGTGGATTTCCGGAATGATCGGGTGGGACGGGAAGGCCTTCCTGGGCCATGATGCGGAGCGCATTGGTGGTCGGGCAGGGGCCCGGTCGAAGTTGATAATCGAATTGTAAAGTGCCTGCTTCGACAGTTTCCTGAAAGTGGGCATTCCGGATATGGCCGTTTCCACTTGCCAATCCTGTAAGTTCCAAATCATGGGTTGAAATCATCCCCAGTCCCCGGCTTTGTTCCAGCGCATGCACAAAAGCTTCGCTTCCGGCGAGCCGTTCGCGATTATTTGTTCCCCGATAGATTTCATCAATGAGGAAGAGGACCGGATGATGATTGGTGCTTTCCACTGCATCCAGGATGACTTTCAACCGTTTGACCTCCGCGTAAAAGTACGATAAGCCTTCGTCCAGGGCATCCGTCACTCGTATGCAACAATACAGACGCAACCAGGTCCAGGAAAATGTTTTGGCACACACTGGACCACCTGCCTGGGCGAGACACAGATTGATGCCGACTGTCCGGAGGAAGGTGCTTTTGCCGGACATGTTGGATCCGGTGACCAGGAGAAGATGGCCTTCCCCTCGTAACTCCAGATCATTGGTGATGCGATGGGCACGCGCAATGAGTGGATGGCCGAGGCCGCGGGCAGTCAGGCCTCGTGTGTCAGGGTCTGTATTGGTGGCTTCCAGTTCTGGCCACAGGTAATCCGGATTCAGGTAGGCAAACCGCGCGAAGGCGCTGGCAGCATCAAGACTGCCAATGGTATCCAGCCAGTCAGGAAGTGTCAGGCGAAGGCGAGTGATGAGGCGATTGAGTTTTCCGACAAACCAGAGGTCCCAGGGCATCAGGGCATTGAGGCCTAAATGAATCAGCGGGTGGGCTTTGACGCTGAGCCCCTGGCAGATACGGCTGAGCTGTTTGAGGCTCTGGGTTGGACGATTGTGTTGGGTCAGAAGCGACTGGCAGACCTGTAGAATTGTCGGTTGATGGGGAAATTTCGATCGTTCAAGTGTCGCAATCACGGTGACGAGTTTTTCCAGTTCCTCATGGAGGGCAAGCACCCGGCCAAAAAGCGGATGGATTGATCCCGAGAGGAGAAAATACATTCCGATATAGAGGGTCAGGGGAAGCAGCCAAAAGTTTTGCGCTCCTGTGAGCAGTGTCCAGAGTCCTAAGGCGATGGTGAGACTCGTGAGGGCGCAGGCTGCGGTGATGATCAGAGGCAGGTGACTGATTGAGACAGGCGCTTCGAGCAAGGAGATGATGCGGGTCCCATTCAGCCGAACGGGGCTGATGAGCCGGGTGGCTAACAGGCAACGGTCCCTCAACCGGGAGAGCGGGGTGAGTTCTTTGACCAACGTCTGCCTGGTTGTCCAAGATAGCCCATCTGATTCGGGAAGATTGGACTGAAAGAGCCAGGTGGCGACGCGGTGTTGTCCAATGGAGGAAAATGTGGTGTCGATGAGCGCCAATAGGGAATGTGGACCTGTAAGATCCAGGTCTATGGCAAACGGATGGTGCTCCGGGGCCTTGTGCTCGTTGGCCGACATGTGAGGCCAATCAAGTTGTAGCCGAGCCAGGTTGTCTTTTTTGATTTCCAACCAGAGGTGTAATCGATGCAACCGGGATTTCAATCGCTGATGAAACCAGGATATAGTGAGAAAGCCGATGAGGAAGACGAGAAGAAGTCCATTGCCGGTATGAAACCAGGCTTGTTGATACACCCCGATCGTGATCGCGGCCCCCGCAAGAAATACTCCCATTCTCCATCGGCTGAACTGTCGGCTGGCGAGGGCGCCTTGCGCCTGCATTCGCTCGATGCGGTGAATGAGGCGAAGAATCACCTGCTCTCGTTGATCGGTGGAGGAACGTTCCATAGGGCCTGCGGACCTTAGCCGCTCTGCGTGATCCCGTCAATATCGTTGAACCTGCTGAAGAGCCTGTTGAACCATGCAGCCAGTGGCGTTCTCATTGCACAGAGCCCTCAACGAACCCCTTGCTCTCCTCACGGCTTGCGCCTTGTTGAATAGTGCACTCTCATTCTGTCTCGTGAGGAATCGGTGCAGGGGTAGCATGCCATTAAGAAATTCTTGAACGATTCAATAGCTCCATGAATACGACTGTTTTTGAATTAACGCTTCCTGTCTCTGTAGATGCCGCTGAGTTAGCGGGGATTCTGGCTTGCCCTGAATTTTTGGGAGCATGGGAAGCGGAGGGATCGGTGGTGCTGTATTGGAGTAAGAATGGAGCAGAGATTCTTCAGCAGGTTCGATCTGCAGTGAGCGTGTTGGGTGTTACTCTCGCGGAAGGGTCTCTGCAGTTTCATCCGGTGAAAGCTCAGGATTGGAATGCCACATGGGCTGCGTCCGTTCAGCCTATTCGTATTGGTCGTCGAATTGGCATCCGCCCGAGTTGGGCCACAATGGACATGCCCCAGGATGGAGTTGAATTAATTATCGACCCCAAGCAGGCGTTTGGGACCGGTCATCATGCCACCACCCAGTTGATTCTCGAATGGCTGGAAGAGGTCACGTGGGCTCCCGGTATGCGGGTGCTGGATGTGGGGACGGGGAGCGGCATTCTGGCGATGGCCGCATTGCGTTTGGGGGCGACCAGCGCAATGGGAATTGATGTGGATGCCACGGCTCTGGACTGTGCCAGGGAATACGCAGTGGTGAATAAAATTAAAGAAGAACTTGAACTTCACTGTTGCCAAATGGCCACGCTTCAGGCTCAAATATTTGATGTCATTCTGGCCAACCTGGATCGCAAAACCATACTTCAAGTTTATTTTGAATTTTCAAGGATGCGGGGTCCACACACACAGCTGGTTGTGTCCGGGCTGTTGGAGGAGGATGAATCTGAGATTGTGCAGCGGTTAGAAGAGCAAGGCTGGCTTCGACGGAATGTCAGGAGGCGGGATGGTTGGATTGCCATTCAGTTGGCCGTGGTTTCTCCCGTTTCGTCTTCTTCAGGTTGAGACTCCAGGAATGCAATCAGGGCCTGGTAGGTGTGTTGCCTGACTTCCGCTTTCGACCCGGTCCCGTGATCCAGGTTTTTTCGCAACCAGACGGTTTCCGAAATGTCTGGGGTCGCTTGGTTGCATAGGGTCCACATCTGGTGGAGAAATTCGATGGGAAGGCCGACCTGGACGCCTTCTGACTCGATTCGGTCATCCAAAATCGCCAGGAGATCAGAGATCGCTTGGTCTGCTCGATAAGGTTGGGATGCAAATCCAAAGCTGGCGTGGGCCGCTTCCTCTTGTTTGGCTTGCTCGACTAAGTCATGCATGTACTCCTTAAGCAGACCGATAATTCGTCCAGAAAAGCGCATGGGGTGGTAGTGGGAAGACTCTTTTTGGAATTGTTCGTCAGATGGAATGAGATTTTCGGATGTTGGAATCTCAGTTCTGAAATGAGGAAGATCCCATCGATTAATCATCGAAGAGGGTGTCGACGTCCGGCTTAAAGGTGCCGGGAGGGAGTCCGGATTTCCAGTCTCCGTATTTCCCGTCTGGACGATGGAAATATTCATTATTATGGCGTTTGACCACCCAATCTTGACCGTCGGCCCACAATTGTCGAATTTCTTCCTGCTCCATGAATTCCGGCCTCCAGTCTTGTGAAATCTCCTAGGGGGAGATGTGATCCTGATGTATGGGATTGAGCCATCTTAAATAAAACCGTTCTCTTCGGGCAATTCAGATTATTTTTGAAGAGAATTGGTGTGGTGAACCTCCTCTGAGGAGACTATGGATCAGGCAAGAAGGGAAAAGGTACGCTCAGAGGCGGTCACTCGCAATTATAACGGGATAAAGCCTTTTTTACTTCCACTTGATGCCGGTTTGCTATGACGTTGGAGCAAGGAAACATGAAGATTGCGGTGATTGGCGGGGGACCTGCCGGGCTTATGGCTGCGGAGGCTGCGATTGCAGAAGGCGCGCGCGTGGATCTGTATGACGCCATGGCATCCGTCGGTCGAAAATTTCTGTTAGCGGGGAAGGGTGGGCTCAACCTGACGCATTCTGAGCCGGCAGGGAAATTTCTTGCGCGGTATGGCGCTCGGCAAGCACAGATCCAACCGCTGCTCACCGGGTTTGGGCCTGAGGCCTTGCGCGAGTGGGCTCGTGAACTGGGCGTTGAGACCTTTATCGGGACATCCGGCCGCGTGTTTCCCTCCGACCTCAAGTCTGCGCCACTTTTGCGTGCGTGGCTTCGACGGTTGCGCCAGCACGGGATGACCATTCACGCACGGCATCGCTGGTGTGGCTGGGATGAGAACGGAGCTCTCCGGTTTATCACGCCGCAAGGAGATCGTCTCGTATCTGCTGATGCAGTGGTCCTGGCGTTGGGCGGCGGCAGTTGGTCCCGGCTCGGCTCCGATGGGGCGTGGGTGCCGTTGCTCGCCGGGCGGGGTGTTCCCATTGAACCGCTGAGGCCTGCGAACTGTGGCTTTGATGTCGACTGGAGCCAGCACCTTCGTAGCCGGTATGCCGGGCACCCCGTGAAGCCGGTTGTCGTTTCGGGAACCACCTTGGAGGGCCTTGAGTATCGACAACAGGGTGAATTTATTGTGACAGAGACGGGCATTGAAGGCGGTGTGATCTATGCGGTATCCGCTTGGGTACGGGACGAGATTGTGAAAACGGGTGCGGCACTTCTTCGATTGGATCTGGCACCCGATCGGGATGTGTCGCGCCTCATTGCTGACTTGTCCCGGCCGCGCGGTTCACGCTCGATGGCCAGCCATCTCCAGCGCCGGGTTGGTATTTCTGGGGTGAAAGCTGGCCTTCTGAGGGAATGTGTGTCCAAACAAGACTTTGCCGACCCTGCGCTGCTCGGGGTGGCCATCAAATCGCTGCCAGTACGTCTCGTCGCGCCGCGCCCGTTGGAGGAAGCGATCAGCACGGCGGGGGGAGTTGCGTTCGAAGCCTTGGACCGGGGATTGATGATTCGCACGTTGCCAGGGGTATTCTGTGCGGGGGAGATGCTGGATTGGGAAGCGCCAACCGGTGGCTATCTTCTGACCGCCTGTTTTGCCAGTGGTCATGCTGCGGGTGTTGGGGCGGCGACTTGGCTTCAATCCACTCGGAATTCATCTTAGGTAGAGTTCTGTTCCGATATAGGGGAATCCTTGATTCGTAAAACGTGAAGCGTGAGGGATAACAAGTGAGGAGTGAACAGTAAGGGGTAAGGGGTAAAGAATATAAAGTCCGGAAGGATACAGATCCGTTCTTTCTGCTGTTTCCTTACGTCTTATACTCCTTACTCCTCACGCCTTACCCTTCACCCCTTACGCCTCACGATCCCATAAGCATTCCCTGGCTCGTTCCAAATAGGCGTTGGCATGTGCGTTTCACTTGGTATAAAATAAATGCTTTATACTCTGTATCCCCTCTCATTCGCTAGAATTCGCAAGAGTAGCCCACAAAGGAATTATACAAGATGACCGTTATGCATCGTATGCTCTACATTCTGTTCGCCAGTGTGCTGCTCTCCTGGTTGGTGATCCCTGGAGTTTGGGGTGAGGAATCACCTCAAGTTTTGACGAAACAGGCGATGGATGAGTGTCAGGAAGGCAGGCGGGCGAAGGATGAAACGGTTCGGCATGCTCACTTTGAGCGGGGGCGGGAGTTGGCTGAAAAAGCCGTGGTCCTCGACGAGCAATCAGCCGACGCGCATTTTGCCCTGTTCTGTAATATTGGCGAGCGTATGCGTGCCAATGGAGAAGTGCTTTTCTCGGTGTTTGAATATGGACGGATGATGGAAGCTCTGGACAAGACCCTTTTGCTCAATCCTAATCATATCGATGCCCTCTCTTCTAAAGGGACGATCCTCATCGAAGTCCCCGGGCTGTTCGGAGGAGACAAGGAAAAAGGTGAGGTTATGCTGCGGCAGGTGATTCAGGAGGATCCTCAATCCATTAATGCTCGCATGGTCGTAGCGCGATCGTGTGCGGATCGGGGAGAGGATCAAGAGGCTTTTGATTTAGCTAAAAAGGCGCTTGAACTTGCCAGAGCGGCGAATCGGGAAGATCTTCTCCCTGAGGCTGAAAAAACATTTTCCGAGATTCAAACGAAACTGGCCTCCAAGTAACTCGTGTTTCGGTCTCTGCCAGTTGGGATGGGATCCTTCTTCTAGAATTTCTGCTTTTTTCTCCACAACCTTCTCGTCTCCTCCCCTCCCCCTCATTTCAATCCATTGTTGCAGACGTGTTTTATGCAACACAGAAATATCCCAGTCTCTGTATAATCAAGGGCATGAAGGCGCGCGTGGGTATTTCGTCTAAGCATCCGGGACCTACGTCCATGAGTCATCCGAATTCAGGTCTTCCCGATTATCTGGCCCCTGGGTTATCCATTCTCTTTGTCGGAATTAATCCGGGTCTGCGTTCTGCTGAGGTCGGGCATCATTTTGCCGGACCGTCCAACCGATTTTGGAAACTGCTATTTGACGCCAGGCTAATTCCCTCTCCCATGACGTATCAGGATGATTGGCGATTGCCTGAATTCGGATATGGGCTCACCAATCTGATTGCCCGGCCGACCGCTGGTGTTCATGACTTGGGGAAACAGGATTTTCTGGAAGGGCATCAGGCTTTACTGACAAAAACCACGACATATCAACCCCGACTCGTGGCCTTGTTGGGAGTCAGTATGGCTCGAATGCTTCTCTCGCCCGAGCATTCTGTGAGTGGTGAGCAGCGGTCGCCTGGAAACCCTATTCAGGTTGGCCTGCAATCCCTTCCTCTTGCTGGCGCTCCTGTCTGGGTATTGCCCAATCCGAGTGGAAGAAATGCCCATTATTCCTATCAGCATATGAAAGCCTTGTTCTGTGCGGTGAAGGATTGGGCCCAACAATCATGTAAGGATGACGGGAAGGAACAGTCGACCACACAACAAGCTGTATCGCTTCCCGAAATGATGAAAGACTGATTTGTTAAAACGTAGATTTCATGATTCAGCCATTAGACGAACACGTGAGGACTCGGTGCGGCCCCCATCAACATCAGGTTGTCATCCTGGGCCCAGGTTGAAGATGCCTCACTGCTCAGCGAGATCCTTCGGTGAACCTTGGCCTGAGCCCCTTCGACTGCGCTCAGGGCAGGCTTGCCGAATGGTTCAGGATGACAATGTCAATGCTGTTCAGAATTTTACAACTGATCCAATGCCCCAAGTTTTCCCTGGACAGGACTTGTGTCACCTACGTTCATCTTGAAAACCTGAGACAGAGCAGGTAGGTTTGAAGGGCGAATAGCCATTCTCGATATGATCTATTTTCGAAAACGCTGAGGGTGAGGATGCGTTATTATTCAAAGATTCTTATTTGGTTTGTCATCTCCGGAGGGCTTGGCTTCTCACTTGGGTTTGGAGAAGTCTTTGCCATGCCGATTTCCCACGCCATTGAACAGGCTAAGTTGGCGACAGTCGGGATCCTTCAGGCAGAACAATTGGAGACTCCTGACAATGACTACGGGCTGCCGGTCAAAATTCGAGGATCGGGAATCCATCTTGGCCGGGGTGTGATTGTGACGGCGCGGCATGCGGTGGAGCGTCCAGAAGGAGGGAAAGTCGTCATCCCGGATACCATTCATGTGGTGACTGACGATCTTATTGAGTTGCCGGCAGTTCGTCAGGGGGCCAATGCCTATCTGGATGTGGCCGTGTATCAACTTCAGGCTCCCGAATCGGATTGGCCCCATGCGCATGTGGCGTTTGCCGACGGAGATGTAACGTATGGCGATCAGGTCTTTACGGTTGGGTATCCACTGGGTTGGGGCCCGGCTATCAACTTTGGCACGACTGGAAATCCCAATACCTTTTTGTCGACTGTGCACAGTCGATTGGTGCAAGTGGATATGTCCGTGTGTAATGGCAATTCTGGTGGCGGGTTGCTGAATCAACATGGGCAACTTGTGGGTCTCATTCACGCCATCATTCAAACGGAGACGCAGCACGAAGATCGGCGGTGTAGCCGATTGGCCTTTGCTCTCCCAGGTCTGCTGGTTCAACGAGTGGTGACTGCCGTCTTAGCTGGCACGGTGCCTGGGTTTTCGGTGCTGGGGATTCAGCTCCAAACGATGAGGATGGGAAGTCGTTGGGCACTGGTTGTGGCCAAAGCGACCGGCCCATCACGTCATGCGGGATTTCGAAAAGGCGATGTGCTGCTGGCGATTAATGATGTGCCCATTACCACACCGGCACAATTGAAAAACTATTTGATTGAACGGACGGAACCCGGTCAAGCTGTCGTGCTCAGAGTTCAGCGTGGAGACTCTCAGGAGCTGCTCTCCGTCACGTTGGGTCAATCCTAAGGAGCCTGTCGGATTGAGAATACATGGGCTGCACACGTCTCTAAACGGCCCATTGTTCGCCCTCATTCACGTGGCTGGACAGACGTTGTGAGTCTCTCAGGCGTCGTATGACACGACTGAATGTAGAGCATGGTTGGTCTTCCCGTGTAGGTATTCTTCAACTCTATTCTTCTTCATTCCTGCTGATGAGGGCGTTGTTTTTGAGAATCCATTCCTCATGGAGATAGGGGCTCGAGGAATGGATCAACGCCGGAAAAAGGCCATGAATCAGGCCATAATCATCAAGATTCCCTACAATTGCTCCGATAGACCTACCAAAACGACTGAAAAATGGGCTAGTGCCCCATTTGGGATCGGGCCATGGAAAAAGAAGGATCAATGCTAAGGGATGATTATTAAAGAACGAACAATGAATGGCTTGCCTGTGGTGAGCCTTTCAGGAAAGTTAGATATTTTTTCTAAAAATGCGTTCAAGGACACCGCAGAAAAATATACAGAAGTGAATTCAAAAGGGCTCATCCTGGATTTCCAGGGAGTGACCTTTATGGATAGTGTGGGGTTAGGGGCTTTGATGGTCCTCGCCAGGACTTTTCAGAAACTCAAGGGTCGGATTATTGTCGTGAATCCTCAGGATCAGGTGAAGACGCTATTATCCGAGATGAATGTGGCGAAAATGATTCCCATGTATGCAACGGATGAGCAATTTTCTGCGTTTTCTGAGCTCTAATTCTCCTCCTGCCTCTCTCTTTTTTCTTCCTTTCGGTCATTTTTTCTGGTGATCGGTCTTCTCGAAATCTCTCACGTGTGACCCAACCGTTTTTGTCTTGTCCCTTGCAGTGCTTGAGGGAATGTGGCGAACCATGCTGCAGGCGGGAGGCCATCATTACTCCATTGGATACATCTGGGTCTGCGAGTGAGGGTGATGAAGGGGTAGTCAACGGAGGGAGGATTCCAGTAAAGTAGGTGAAAATTCCAGAAAGAGGACACATTCTTCGTCACCGGATAGCTTTCTTCTCTCTAATCCGTTCAGGTTTGCCCACAAGTTCATTTTTACCACGATTTACGTCAGACCTGTGGCTCTTCCTCTTCATTCCTGTCAGTACGATGTGATCGTCGTTGGCATGGGGCCTGCGGGGGCTTCGACCGCCTATGAGTTAAGTCAGCTGGGACTGTCCGTCTTGGCCTTTGATAAGCAGGTTCATCCTCGGAATAAAGTCTGTGGCGGGGGGCTCTCCGCCAGGATTGAACGCATTCTCCCTGCCGATTTTAAAACGGTTGTCGATGGGACGGTGTATCGTGTGCAATTTGCTTACGGCGGGGCAGACTCCTTTATTGTTGAGTTTCCGCAACCCGTGGCGTATATGGTGATGCGCCCGACATTTGATCAATGGTTAGTTGAAAAAGCCAGACAGGTTGGCGTGGAGATTCGGGAAGATGAGTCAGTGTTGGCCGTTCAGGAATTGGAGGATGGGGTCGAAGTGGCCACCGGGAAAGGACGCTATCGTGGCCGAGTAGTCATCGGAGCCGATGGAGCGATGAGTGTGGTTGCCCAGCAGTGTTTCCCTGGTCGACGTGTTCGGAACATTCCTGCCTTGGAAAGTGAATGTCATGGAGAAACGCCCCATGCGTTTCAACATACGCAAACGGCGCTGATCAGTTTACGTGCGGCGAAAAAAGGGTATGGCTGGGTCTTTCCGAAAAAGAAGGGTCTGTCGTTGGGTGTGGGAGAATTTGTCAGGGGCGCGAATAGACCCAAGCGGAGTTTTGAGGATTTTATCAGCCATGAATCTGCCTTAGCCGGACTGTCGATTCCTTCCCCATTGGGACACCCCCTTCCTATTGCCCATTATCAAGCGAATCGGCGTGGACATCAGTGGACCGGAAGCTTGGTGCGGCATCGGGCTGTGTTGGTTGGCGATGCCGGTCATCTGGTTGATCCGTTACTGGGAGAAGGAATTTATTATGCCGTCCGGTCGGGACAATTGGCGGCAGCCAGCGTGGCGGCCACTCTTCGGGATCCAAAGCGCGGGTTGGAAGAATATGAAAAGAATGCGGAGGCCGAATTCGGACTGGAATTTCGAGTGGCTTCTCGATTAGGAGCCATCATCTATGGATTGCCCCGAGCATGCCATTGGTGGGCGGGCCGAACGTTTCCCGACACCTATCAACGGATGCTTCGGCGCTATTGTGAACTCTTGCAGGGGCGCGAAACGTATCAGACGCTTTGGGCCAAAATTCTACAACGACTGAAAGGTCCATTTGGGCGTTCGTAGCTTGGTGGGCGAGGTGTGAGGATGGTGGAGGCTGGAGATGATCACAGGTGATGATGGTCTCTGGATCGGGGGCGTCATCGGCCTTCCAGGGAGTGATAGCTTGCTAAGGCATCGATGAAGGCGTGAATGCCCCAACCCCATGTTCCCCGCACCCTATGATGTTCCTGACCGGACGCGGAGATGAAAATGGTGAGGCTCCACCCGTCGACCTCAAAGGCCTGAAAGACAGTCGGTTGGGATTCAAGCACAATCTCCAGATGTAAGGGCTGCTGCAATGACTGGCTGATGTCCTGCAACAGGTGATCCATCTGTCCTTGGAGGAATGTGGCCAGATCGGTAATGATGCTCTTGTGGTTATGCGTGATTTCGGCGAGGCACAGTGTGACAAAGGAGATGAGCCTCACCGGTTGATCCGGGTGGTGGCCATCGACAAAACTCTGATGCGTGGCCAGGCTCATGAAAGGGGAAAGAGGATCATTAATATTTCGTAAGAGGTCTTGGGTCTCCGGCCACCCGATGCAAGGAGGAAGGACAGGGATCAATGCAAGATTGGCTTTCACGTCTATGAAGCCAGTGCTCAGATCGCCATCGTGACACAATGGGCCATAGGGCACATAAAAAATCTCGGTTCGTTCTGAAAGAAGAATACCCATAAGTTGGAATGCTCTTTATGAGTGGAGAGTGCGGCTGATTATAGCGGGTTTATGGCGTGATGTTCGAGGTTAGCACCTACCCGAACGACTGTTCGGGTGACGCAATGTGAACGGAAGAGTGGACGCGGTCATCCTATGGGCATACAGCTATCGCGGCTTGGTTCCTGCAGCGGGGGCATATATGTTGAGGTGGGGTTTTCCTTCTTGAGTCTTGTCTGGCAGGTAAATTGTTCGTTCGGTAGAGTAAGGGCGGTTTGTATTTTCTTGTTGATGAAGGTCGGAATTTAAAGGAGTGAGATACGTATGTCAGCGCTGATTTATGGACAGAAGCTCACCAAAGCCTATGGGACCAAGCGTCTCTTTCAAGAACTTACCCTGGGCGTGTCAGAAAAAGATCGCATCGGGATTATCGGGCCGAATGGATCGGGAAAAAGTACCCTCCTTCGAATCTTTGCCGGGCTTGAACAGCCGGATCAGGGAAGAGTCACTCGACGGCAGCATCTTCGGATTGCCTATATTCCCCAACAGGCTGAGTTCGATTCGGAGTCTACCGTCGCAGAGGAAATTGAGCGAGCGGCGTTGGCATCTGGCCTGCACGCGCATGATTGCGTGGCCCGGGTAAAGGAGACATTGGGACGCATGGGATTTTCCCAGGGAGATCAGCTTGTGGGTCCCCTTTCAGGCGGATGGAAAAAACGGCTTGCGATCGCTTGTGGGTTTGTTCAGGCGCCGGATGTCATGCTGGTGGATGAGCCGACGAACCATCTCGATCTGGAAGGGATGCGATGGCTGGAGCAGGTGATGTCCCAGGCTCCATGGCCGTGGATCATGGTGAGCCATGATCGTTGGTTCTTGGGTCATGCGACGAATAAGGTAGCAGAAATAAATTCCCGGTATCCTGATGGCATTTTCCTTGTTCCAGGAGGCTATGAGGAATTTTTGGTCAAGCGGGAAGAGTTTCTGAACAGCCAAACTCAACAAGCGCAGGCTCTAGCGGGAAAAGTCCGTAGGGAAGAAGAGTGGCTCCGTCGAGGTCCCAAGGCTCGAACGACCAAAGCGAAGTCTCGCGTGGATTCTGCCCATGCGTTGCAGGCGGAATTGGCTGAGAGCCAAGTGCGCTTGCGACAAGAGGAAACCTCCATTGATTTTGTCGGCTCGGGTCGGCGCACGAAACAATTGATGGTCGTCCACCAGCTTCGGAAGGCGTATGGCTCGCGGACGATCATTCAAAAGTTGGACTGGGTGATCTCACCGGGAACCGCCACCGGGGTGTTAGGCCATAATGGCTCGGGGAAGTCCACCCTCTTGAAATTACTTGCCAAGGAATTGGAACCTGATCAGGGAAGCGTCACCTATGCGGATAAATTGCAGGTGGTGTATTTTGATCAAAATCGTGATCAACTTGATCCAAAGATGACACTACGGCGGACGTTGTCGGATTCGGGGCACACCGTCATGTACCGGGGGCAGACCGTGCATCTGGCTGGATGGGCCAAACGGTTCCAGTTTCAGCCTGAACAACTGGATCTCCCTATTGAGTTGCTCTCTGGCGGTGAACAGGCGCGGGCGGTCATTGCTCGGTTAATGCTGCAATCCGCCGACGTGTTAATTGTGGATGAGCCGACGAACGATTTGGATATCCCGACGCGGGAAGTCTTGGAAGAGAGTTTGAAGGAATTTCCTGGAGCATTGATCCTGGTCACTCATGATCGATATATGATGGAGGAAGTGTGCACGGAATTTGTAGGATTAGACGGGCAGGGAGGGTTTGGCCAATTCGCCGATTATGGGCAATGGGAAGCGTGGCTTCGCCGTCAACGATCAGGCAAAGACCAGTCAGGCACTCAACCAAAGGGTGCCCGTGCCGCGGCTGAACGACCAAAAGCAAAAAAACTCTTGTTTCGCGATCAACAAGAGTATGACACGATAGAAAAACGGGTGCTTGATGCGGAGGCTGTACTCGAACTGTGCCGTACCGAAACAGAAAATCCAAAAATTGTTTCAAATCATCTCAAGCTCCAAGAAGCGTATGAAAATCTCAAGTCCGCTGAACAGGAGGTGGAGCGCCTGTATACCCGGTGGGCGGAGCTCGAAACTAAGCAACAGGCGTAGGGCGTAATGAGAGCATGAGCGACAGCCAGGGTTGGTGCATACCGCTTGGTCAGAGAACCCTACCGGATACGCAAAGAAGGAAGTGACACCATGAGCCTACTTGTCATCATCCAGAGACTGGTCCTGATTTTCTTGTTCTGTTGGGTGGGAGAAGCCTGGGCCGGTTTTGAGGAAGGAGAGGAGGCGTATCTGCAGGAGGATTTTGCCGCAGCCCTGTCTGAATGGCGACCCTTGGCTGAGCAGGGAAATGCCGAGGCGCAGAACATGTTGGGCTATATGTATCGGTATGGCCAAGGGGTGACCCAGGACTTTGAGCAGGCTCGACTATGGTATCGTCGGGCTGCCGATCTAGGGAATGCCAGGGCTCAGAACAATCTTGGCGCGTTGTATCGCCAGGGTTTGGGGGTGCTGCAGGATTATCAAGAAGCCTTTCGATGGTTTCTGAGGGCTGCCGAGCAGGGAAACGGTGGTGCGCAAAATCATGTTGGCCTCATGTACTACCAGGGAGAAGGGGTCCAACGGGATCTGGTGCAAGCCTATATGTGGGCGTATCTGGCTGCCAAGCAAGGCCTGGATCCGTCGATCCAAGCATTAGACTTTCTGGCGAAAGACATGACCCCCGCCCAAATCGACGAGGCAAAAAGCCTGGCAGGGAAATGGAAGCCCAAAGGCGAAGAGGTTGCCCTTTAGCAATATCGTATGAGGGCTTCTTCATGAGGAATAATCTTGTTGACATTGTCAGCCGCCGAGGGCGACCTTTTAGACCGGTTTTCAATGTCCTTTAGACGTAGGGAGAAGTGGCAGATCCTGTAATCTTCATTTCTTCCTCTCTATTTGACTCCCTATCAGCGGAGTGCTAGGGTGAGACACGGTGCAAGCGATGGTGGTTCTCCTGCCTTTCCTGCCTTTTCATTCCTAGGCGGATTGATGTTTGTCATTGTTTCGTGAGGGTGTATGGCCTTCAATTCTCCTCGCTTTCCGTACGGTTCGACAGAACGGGGCGTGTTCTTTGTCATGATTGGCATGTTTTTTTAGACAGAAGGAGGCTTCTTATGAAGCTGACAATGAAGTGGGGTGGGAAGGTCAGAAATAGAAAAACATTTAAACCTGAGCCGAAAATTCGTTGGGATCTTCTTGGCCTTGCTGATCCTTCTAAAGAAAAAATCCCCATGCCGATCGATGAGGTTCGCCGACAAGTTCTGATGATGTCGAGTCCTGGGTTTGACCAGGATAGCGCTACTCGCCTGGATGTGTTGCCTCAAAAAAATTCCCGTGCTTCGACTTCTGCAAAGCCGGTGTCCAAGCCGCGTAGGGCTGCCTCCAAGTAAGAACAGGAATGCCCCCAGCTGAGTAATGCGGACATATGAGGCAAAGCACATCGGTGCCTCGCTCAAACCTGGGTGTGGTGCTCTGGTAAAGTGGCAGAGGAAAGAGAGGTCCACTCAAGTCATGTGGCCGGAAACGTGACACCCTAAACGAAAGGAGGAAGACAATGGGACGACCAACAAAAGTGACCCAGGCCAAACGAAATCGTGAGATGGGCAAAAGGATGAAGCAACAGGATAAGGAAGCCCGTCGTGAGCAACGTAAGTCCGAAAGCGAAGAACCTCCTCGGGTGCTTGATGGGGAAGATCCTGATTTAGTTGGTATTCGGCCAGGTCCGCAACCACCTCAATACTAGTGAGTCCTTCAACTTCTGCTTGTTTGTTCGATACACATACCGGCATTCTTCTTGGGGTGTTTTTTAAAATCGTGTCGTTCTTTCAATGTTGGCACTACTGGCTGAAACGCCTGCCTCACTCTCTTTTTTCAACGCCTCTGATACTGTCGTGCGCACATAAATATGATATACGAGACCATGGCCATTATTTATGATTGGCCTAATTTGTGAGTGAGCATCCAGGTACCCCATTCCCAAATATTGCCTATTGAATCAGGGCTTATCTTTGGGGGAACCGTAGAAAAATAAGAGCCACTTCTAGTTTTCTCTTCTGATAATAGGTTTCCGGCGTCTGTTGTCCTGCCAGGGTGCAATCTAGAGCTGGCATCCTGCCATCAGAAATTCAGGTGGAGTGTTGAACCACTTCGTGCTCAAGAGCCTGTTGAACTCGAGTCAACTCCTGCTCGAGGGAAGATAATTTGAGACGGACGGTATCAAACGAGTCCTGTCCACCCTGTTGTTCCATAGCAAAAGCCAACTCAGCCAACTTTTTCACCCCGACGTTGCGACAGATCCCTTTGAGACCATGGGCCGCCTGGGTTAAGGCTTCCCGATTTTCAGAAGCCACAGCCTCTTGCACGTCTGATACGCATTCCGCTACCTCGCGGATGAAATTTGTCAGGATTTTACACACAAATTCATTTCCTCCCAATGCTTGCCATTCAGCCAGCCTTTCGGAATCCAAAGTTTGAGTCTCCTGAACAACTGTGTTGAGAGGATCGGAACCAGAGAGGGGCTTTTGGAGCTGGGTGCCGTCGTCAACATGGTGAAGTGTGGGAACGTGTCTTTCCTCCTGTGGTAACCAGCGATGTAACATGTCCTGGAGTTTTTCCGGCTTAATGGGTTTGGTTAAGTAATCATCCATGCCAGCGGCAAGACATTTCTCCCGATCCCCAGGCATGGCGTTGGCCGTTACCGCAATAATCGGGGTATGGCGGTTTTCTCCTTCCCAGGCCCGAATCGCTTGCGTGGCCGCATACCCATCCATCACCGGCATCTGACAATCCATCAAGATGAGAGCAAAAGAACGTTTCTGGAGAGTTTCAAACGCTTCCTTCCCATTTCTAGCCACTTCCACCTGATGGCCAAGTTTCTGTAAAAGGAGCGACGCCAATTCTTGATTCACGTTATGGTCATCTGCCACCAGGATGGTACTCGGCTGCTGATTCAGGGATTGCTCTTTGAGAGAATGCTGGGTAATCAAGGGTTCTTGATTCGTCCCTTCGGTCGGTTGGTCGGGGGCCATCATGGCCACTAAACTCTGTTTGAGTTGAGCCTTCCTGACCGGCTTGGTCATATAGGCCTGAAATCCTGCACGTTGGGCTTCGTTGGCATCACCACGCCTGCCGAGCGAGGTTAAGAGGAGGCACCGAACACTCTGAATTCTGGGGTCGGCCTTGATGGCTTTGACTAATTCTAAGCCGTCCATATTGGGCATATGCATATCAAGGATAGCCAGATCAAAGGGTTTCTCTCGGGCCACCCCGGCGCGGAGCACGGCTAAGGCTTCAATCCCGGAAGAAGAAGAGGTCGGCCGCATGCCCCAATCCTCCGTATATTGGGCTAAGAGGTGCCGGTTCGTATCATTGTCATCCACGCAACAGACCCGAAGCCCTTCCAATATAGAATGGTCGGTGCCAGGGTGCGACGGAAGGCCTTGCCGGTGCTTTGCAAGACGAAGCGTAAACCAGAAGATACTGCCTTGTCCCAGCTCACTTTCAACCCCTAATTCGCCGCCCATTAATTCAACAATGCGCCGACAAATAGCCAGTCCAAGCCCTGTCCCCCCGTATTTTCTGGTAGTGGAACTATCTGCCTGGCTAAAGGATTCAAAAATTTTCTTCTGGGCTTCCGGGGAGATTCCCACTCCGGTGTCTGAAACCTGGACGCGAAGATCAATGTCGTTCTCTGTCTCATCCATACGGAGAACCTGAATGCCGATCTCCCCATGCTCTGTAAATTTGATGGCATTGCTTAGTAAATTGAGTATGACCTGACGAAATCTTCCGGGATCTCCCTGGACAGTGGAGTAAACATCGGGGAAGACCCATCCGACCAATTCCAGGCCTTTCTTTCCGGCTCGTTCGCCGACCAGTTCTAACGTTTCTTCAATGGCATGACGGAGATCGAAAGGAATTGTTTCAAATTCCAGTTTGCCGGCTTCAATTTTCGAAAAATCCAAAATATCGTTCAGGATCGTGAGAAGGGATTCTCCGGAATTTCTGACGGTGGTGGCATAATATCGCTGGTCCTTCGCCAGTTCGGTGTCAAGTAACAAATCCGTCATGCCAATAATCCCATTCATCGGAGTACGGATTTCGTGGCTCATGGTCGCCAAAAACTCACTCTTGGCCTGGCTGGCGGCTTTGGCTTCTTCGGCCAAACGGAGCGCGTCTTCGGTTACCTGGCTGAGTTCTTTGGTTCGTTCCTCAACTTTGATTTCCAATGACTGCTGATAGGTTTCGACCTCCTGTCGATATCCTCGCAACCACTCAATCATTTTTGTGAAGGCATCCGCTAAGTCGTGGATTTCATCCTGCGTGTCGATATCGAGTTGGAGATGGTGGTCGAGATTTCCTTGGGTAATATCGGTGGCCACCGTCGCCAGTTTCTTAATTGGAGCCGTAATCCGTCGGGTGAGAAAAATGGTAATGGCACTAGCGACCAAAATAAAGCCGAGCGTGAACTGGGCGATTGAGCTAATAAACTGGTCTCGTTGTTCATGAAGAGCCTGGAGATTGATCCCTATTTGCACATACCCAATGACTTTTGACGCGCCGGTTGGACCACCCAGCTCGGCAAATAACGGATCGTTCTGAGGCTGACTGACGATTGGTGCCAAAAATTCCCAATACGTGTTTCCATCCCCCTTGTTCACCAGGCTATAGGATTGGATGGAAGTTTGAGACAACGCCGTGGTCCGAGGGTTGACCTCCGGAACCTGAATCGCGGCATCCATCGACTTTGATAACGAAACATGAGCTTGGGCATTGAGGAGGGCCACATAGGCCACATCAGGATTGGAGGAGAGAGGCTCAATCACTTCTCGGAGCGCATCCTGATCTTCGGTAAATACTGCGTATTCCGCCGCTTGGGCAATCATGGCCGCCACAGCAGAGCTGTGACGTATCAATTCACGCACCTGATGCGCAAGTTGGATTTGTGCCACAAACAGTCCAATGCCTAATGCCATAACGAGAATCAGCGAAAGAATAAGAACATTAAATTTTGTGACTAAATTGACACGTAGATTGGCCATGATCAGGTATTCCTTAATTAAACACGGTCTGTGCGCCTTTGATTATTTCATCTGAAAGGTCGAGTTTCATGTGATTGACCGTTTTGAGGTTGAGTGCATACAAGACTTTTCGTGGAGGGAGCGGCTGAAGACCCTGCATCTTCCCATCCCTGAGCACTTTTCCTGCCAATTCCCCACATTGTTGGCCAATATCCACGTAATCGCGGTCCAATGCATAAACGGCTCCGGCCTTCACCCATGAAGTGGAGAGTCCGACAAACGGGATACGGTTCCGAAAGGAAAATAACAGGATTCCTTTAGCGGTCTCTGGAGTTAAAGCTACCGAGTCCGTGAGCCCCCATACCACGTCGGCACGACGGGATAAGCTATCCAACGCATCGGGAAGATCCCTTGGGCTTTCGACCTGTCTGGCATAGAGGGTCAGCCCCATGGCTTCCGTGAGTTCACGGGCTTGTGTAATGAGGTGCTGATTTTCATTGGGATTAAATAACACCCCCACGGTTTTCTTGTCGGGGAGCATTCGCCGAATCCAGTCTAATTGTGTTTTCAGGGGAAAATCGAGAATCACCCCTGTGGCGTTCTCTGCCTGTAGTAACGCCTTTTCATCAACGATCATGCCAGCAATAATCGGGATATGTTTAATCTCTCGAATGGCGGCTTCGGTGGCGGCGGACCCGAGTGTGAACATCAAGGCCGGGTTTTTCGTCTTGATGGCTTCTAGCGATGTACCTCTTTGATCCTTTTTGGCGTCAAAATTCAGCACCTCATACTCCGCCTCGATTCCCTGCTTCCTCAGAGATTGCCGAAAACCCTCGAGCACGTTTTGGTAGGGCTCCGTTTGCTGAGCGAGCAGAACAATGACCAGTTTCCCTGCCTCGGTTGGCATGGGGAACCAGGCAAGGATGCACAACGGCAGAACGGTCAGGTAGCAGGATCTTCTATATGATCGTCTCATTGAGCTCCCGGCCTTTAGGCTCAAAACTCCACGGTCAGTTTGATCCGATAGGTACGGCCATCTTGAGGAATTTGATTTTGGAGATGTTCCTCGGAGCCGGGGTCACCATAATTCTGATCAAAGAGGTTATACACGGTTCCGGAAATCTCGAGTCCTCTGATCCAATCCCCACCAAACACCTGGATGTTTTTAAACCGGCTAAACAGAGACAGGTTGGTTAAATAGTAATCATCCGTATATTTTCCAGACAACGTTTTCCGCTTACTCACATATTGTGTGCCAAGAGAACCAAAGAGGGTTTCCTTATAGAGAGGGGCGATCAGGTTGATTTTGCCCAAATGTGCGGGAGAGTTGGTCAGCTTCACTCCGGTGTCCCGATCTTCTGTATTTTGAAATGAATAACTGATGCGGCTATCCACCTTTCCCATGATTTTTCCCTCTAAGGCCACTTCGACGCCTAAGGTTTCCGCATCCTGTAGATTTTTATTGAATAGCAGGCCATCGTTGGGATCAGCCACAAAGGTAATCAAATCATCAATTCGGTTATAGAAGAGGGAGGCGGTCCCGCGAAGAGAACCTCCCAAGGATTGTTCAACAATGAATTCGAAGGTTTCGATTGTTTCCGGATCTAAATCCTGGTTAGGCTTTTGGGTGTTGAATCCGTCGTGATAATACTTTTCATAGACGCTCGGGGCCCGAAAGGCGGTTCCGTATAAGAACTTCAGATTTGTCCCTGAAAAGGGATTGTAGATGAGCCCCAGCCGCGGATTCGTGGTGCCACCAAAGGTCGGGAAATGGTCATAGCGCACGCCGAGATTCAATCTGACATTTTCCAGGATCTCCACCTCATCCTGGAGAAAAAGCCCCCAATTGACCGAATCCCGCTTGTCGTTCAGATTCATCGTACGATCGTAGTTTTTTTGATCTTGCCGGAAGTTATGGCGGAGTTCTCCTCCGACCGTGAACCGGTGAATATTGAATAGACGCTTGGAGACCCAGAGTTCCGAACCCCACCATTGTGCCCAGGCTTTATCCTTGTTGACCACGAGATCCGGAGGATCTCCCGGATCAGCAAAGTCATAAACATAATCCCCGCTATAGTAGTAATTGTCATAAAAGAGGCGCCCTACCACTTTCGTTTGATCTTCAAAATCATGTTCATACCGAAGATCCAGATAGCCGTGTGCATCAAGGCTGTCAGTCCGTTTGTCGTTAAAAACGGTTTCATACGCGGCAGTGGGAATGCCTTTTTTGCGTTGGACATAGGCCCCTCTCAACGTCACATCTTTCCAAGCGAGTTGACCTAAGAGGTTATAGACTTTTTCATCGTCATTCTTTCGGAAGACTCCATTATTAGTAGACGGGTCGTCGAATTCCCTAAAAAACAGCTCATCCTTCCCCTGGCTCTCTAAATACGTTCCAGAAAGAAGAGCTTCTATCCCATTGGAAAAGCGGTTTCCGTAATTGAGGCGGGTTTTATACGTGTCATAGGTACGTTGTTCTCCGGACACTTCAAACCCTTGATAATCGCGGCCACGCTTCGTCCAGACATTGATCACGGCAAAAAAGGCATTGTTGCCATAGAGGGATGAACTGGGTCCCCGAATGACTTCCACACGATCGATATTATCGATATCCACCCGAAAATCATTGCCGATGGCTGAGCCATCGTATATCGCGTCATTGGTTCGATGGCCGTCAATTAAAATCAGGACTCGTGTATTGAAGTCCGACGGACGGGCAAACCCACGGATTCCGAGAAATTGATAGGTGCGGTCATTGGTCGCGGACATCCCCCGAAGGCTGGCCAGAAGGTCGGCCATGGTTCGATAGCCGTACTTTTTGATTTCCTCTGCGGTGACAATACTGATGGAAGATGGGGCTTCAGTTATTTTTTGATCATATTTCGACGCGCTATAGACTGAGGGGATATCTTGAAAAAGAAGGTTATCTTCTGCAGAAAACGTGGTATCGGGGAGGTCGAGTTGGGCAAAGGCTGGAATGGGAAAGAGCGATACGCTAAGGCACACATTCAGGAAGATCCTCAGCATCCACTTTCCCGCCTGACCTGGCAGAATCAATGTATTTTTAATGACCCAACTCCGAGAAGAGTCTCTGTGCAGAATAGTCCGTGATGTCAATTATTACCTCCGGTGTCATGACCATTTTCAGGAGAGTCGATCGAGGAAAAAGACCATGACCCTGTTGAAAATGGAAAATTCCTTCACTGATCCCGAAGCAAAAAAAAATCTCATGCTGGTTTTTGTCTTTTTTGTTCAATTATTTCATGTCATCTTCATTCCTTTCGGTTTTCGAGGGCCTATTCTTGATATTTTTCAGTTGGTTGGGGAGATGAATGAACAAGCAGGATTGATGGGAGCGGGGAAGGGCTGAACTGACTGATAAAGAATGTGAGGCGAAATGCCCCAGATAAGTGAGGTTAAGAAAGCGAGGAAAATTTCTGGATTATGGTAAGGGTAGCTGGTGGATCGCTTGAAAAAAATTCACAGGAATTTAAGGAAGGGGAAAACCCACGGTCAACATGCAGACAAGGAAAGAGTTGCCTATACTGATCGAACTCGAGAATGTGGCAAAAGTTAAGGAGAAGTGCTGCCTGGAGAGCACCATGCGGATCATCCATCTCTCATGGAGGATTCATTTCAAGAACTGATCCAGAAAATGTTATCTTAAAGGAAGACTGTCTATTCTTTAACGAGTGCAATATTCAATTGCTATGAAGGCTCTTCTGAAGACAAAACCGGAAAAAGGGTTCACACTGAGCGAATGTCCGGATCCCAAACCTGGCCCTTCCGATGTGCTCATTCGGGTCAAAGCGACTTCCTTATGTGGAACCGATGCACATATTTATAATTGGGATGAATGGGCCAGTCACCGTATCCATCTTCCGCGGATTATCGGGCATGAAATGTTCGGGGAAGTGGTGGAAGTCGGTCGGGAGGTGTCCTCGGTCAACGTTGGAGATCGGGTGGCGGCGGAGTCTCATCTTACCTGTGGTGTGTGTTTTCAATGCCGAACCTGCCAGGCGCATGTCTGTAAAAACTATCGAATTTTAGGAATTGATTTCGATGGTTCGTATGCGGAATTCGTCTCTCTTCCCGAACGAGTTCTATGGAAAACGGAACCTGACATGCCATCGGAATTTGGTTGTCTGCATGAACCATTAGGCAATGCGGTCGATGCCGCCCTGGCGGAAGATCTAACAGGGCATACGGTTCTTGTGACGGGTTGTGGCCCAACCGGATTGTTCGCGATTGCCGTCTCTCGTATTGCGGGAGCTGCAGGTATCATTGCGACCGATATCAGTGACTACCGCCTGCAATTAGCGACACAACTCGGTGCCGACCATGTGTTCAATGCCAACACGTTATCCCCCGATGCCCTCAGCGCTGCCTTGTCTGATCTGCTGGGAGGGGAGGGGGTGGACGCCGCTTTGGAAATGTCAGGTGATCCGGCAGCCTTGCATCTGGCGTTTCAGACCGTGAAAAACGGGGGGCGTGTGACCTTGTTTGGTATTCCAAGGGGCCAAGTGTGCTTCGATTTGCCTAATGAAATTATTTTTAAAGGCATACGGGTCTATGGTGTGACTGGCCGCCGGTTGTTCGGAACGTGGTATCGTTTGGCCGGATTGTTTAAAGCGGGTCTCAATATTCGACCTGTCGTGACCCATACTATTCCGATGGCGGATTTTGCCAAAGGGTTTGACCTCGTCAACTCAGGCCAATGCGGCAAGGTGGTGATGGTTCCTTAAGGTAAAAAAGAAAATACATCACAGGATAATTTTCCTGACACGTTCAAAGGTCAAAAATAGGTATGGCCTATCATTCCTTTCAACTGCTCCTCCAAGCCCAACTGGAAGAGATACGATCCGCCGGCTTGTTCAAAGGCGAACGACAAATCCTTGGACCGCAAGGGGCACATATCCGTGTGGCGCAAGGGGAGGTGATCAACCTCTGCGCCAACAATTATCTCGGGTTGGCCAACCATCCCCAGATCATTCACGCTGCGGAAGAAGGGTTGCGCCAATATGGTTTTGGTATGGCCTCCGTTCGGTTTATTTGCGGAACTCAGGATCAGCACAAACAGTTGGAGGAAGGCATCAGTCAGTTTTTAGGAACCGAGGACACCATATTGTATTCCTCCTGCTTCGACGCGAATACCGGCCTCTTTGAAACGATTCTGAGTGAGCAGGATGCGGTGATCAGCGATGCGTTAAACCATGCCAGCCTTATTGATGGCATTCGACTCTGTAAGGCCAAACGGTTCCGGTATGCTCATTCCGATATGCATGAGTTGGAAGTGGCCCTTCAACAAGCGGCTGAGGCACGAGTTCGGCTCATTGCCACTGATGGGGTCTTCTCGATGGATGGCGATTGCGCCAAACTGGATCGCATCACGGAATTAGCCGAGCAGTATGATGCGGTGGTGCTTGTGGATGATAGTCACGCCACAGGAGTGCTGGGTAGTCAAGGGAAAGGGACCGCGGAACATTTTGGTGTGGCCGATCGAGTGGATCTACTCACCAGCACTCTCGGAAAAGCGCTTGGCGGGGGGGCTGGAGGTTTTACTTCTGGCCGACGTGAGATCATCGCGCTCTTGCGGCAACGATCCCGGCCCTACCTCTTTTCAAACGCCTTGCCTCCCGTCATGACGGCTGCGGCCCTCAAGGCATTGGACATCGTGATTCAGGGTGGGGACTTGCGGACCACCCTCAGAAACCATGCTCGAATGTTCAGAAGTCATCTGGAGGCGTTGGGCTTTCGAATTGTTCCGGGACACCATCCCATTATTCCTGTCATGCTTGGAGAGGCCGAGCTGGCGACCCGCATGGCCGAAAGGTTACTAGAGGAAGGCATCTATGTCATTGGGTTTAGTTTTCCGGTTGTGCCAAAAGGGCAAGCCCGCATTCGGGTCCAAATGTCAGCGGCGCATAGCCAAGAACAGTTAGCCCGAGCGCTCCAAGCGTTTGAGACCGTGGGACGGGAACTGGACATTATTCCATAAGGCATGACGGTATGAATGCCGAACACCAAAAACTTTCCTATGTCCATCGGGGAGGAGAGACGCCTCTACTTGGGGAGACGATCTGGAGTGTGTTTGAAAAAACGGCGAAGACGTATCCGCAGGGGGAAGCCCTGGTCTCAATTCCACAGAGAAGACGCTTCACGTACGCCGAATTTCATGAAGAAGCCACAAAACTGTCAAAAGGGTTAATGGCACAAAACATTGGGCGGGGAGACCGTGTCGGCATTTGGTCGACCAATAATCTTGAATGGGTCTTGCTGCAAATGGCCACGGCCCGTATCGGGGCTATTGTGGTGAATATCAATCCGGCCTATCCTGCTGAAGAGTTGCATCATGCCCTTTCTCGCGCACGTGTCCAGGCGCTGTTTTTGATTCCCTCTTTCCGGACGTCCAACTATGTGAGCATGGTGTGTGAACTGTGTCCGGAAGCCAAAGAGGCCGATCCGGAAAAATTCATCTGTTCCCGCCTTCCCGATCTCCGACACCTGGTCGTGTATGACCCTGCTGACGTCGAACATACCAAGCGCCCCGAGCCGGGTTTTTTGACCTGGAGGGAAATCATCGCAAAAGGGGAGCATGTTTCGGATGATGCCCTCTCCGCTCGCGACGCCACGCTTGATCCCGATGATCCCATCAACATTCAATTCACCTCGGGAACCACCGGCTTTCCCAAAGCGGTGCTGTTGACCCATCACAACATTCTCAATAATGGCTACTTTACCGCCAGGATCATGCACTTTGGTCCGAAAGACCGACTCTGCGTTCCGGTTCCCTTCTATCACTGCTTTGGCATGGTGGTGGCTAATTTGGCATGTGTCACATCCGGGGCCACCATCGTGATCCCCGCAGATCATTTTGATCCCGGTGCGATCCTGGCCGCCGTCGAAAATGAACGATGCACCGCATTGTACGGCGTGCCGACGATGTTTATTGCAGAACTGGAGCATCCGGAATTTGACCGGTTCAATCTTTCGTCCCTGCGCACCGGTATCATGGCGGGGGCGCCATGCCCACCCGAGCTGGTGCGACGCGTCATCGAGGACATGGGATGTCGGGAAATCCTCATAGGATATGGACAAACTGAAGCGTCGCCTATTACGCATCTGACGCGATCCGAAGATTCCTTTGAGAGGAGAGTCGAAACCGTCGGAACCAATCTTCCTCACCAGGAAGTCAAAGTGATCGATGTGCAAACAGGAGTTGTGGTGCCGACTCATCATCAGGGCGAGGTGTGTTTCCGTGGCTACCATGTGATGCGTGGATATTATGGTCAGGAGGAAGCGACCCGTGAAGCCATTGATGAAGCGGGATGGCTGCGGTCCGGAGACCTCGGGGTTCTTGATGATGATGGTTACCTCCGCATTACAGGGCGCCTCAAAGATATGATCATCCGTGGAGGTGAAAACATTTACCCCGCAGAGATCGAGGCGTTCTACTTTCGCCATCCCAAGATTGCCGAAATTGCCGTGTTTGGGATTCCCGATTCCAAAATGGGAGAAGTAGTGGCAGCTTGGATCAAGCTTCACGAAGGCCAACAGGGTGAGCCGGAAGAGTTTCGCACGTATGCGAAAGGACACATGGCCCATTACAAAATTCCACAATATGTGTGGATTGTGGATCAATTCCCTTTGACCGTCACAGGAAAGATTCAGAAATATCGTATGCGGGAGATTGCTTCCGAATGGCTGGCGAAGGGGAAGCTATCCTAAATCAGAAAGGGGTCATATGATTCGCATTCGCTTTCATGGGCGTGGGGGACATGGGATTAAAACGGCAAGTCGTATTGTCGGAACGGCGGCCTTCCTTGCCGGCTATCAGGTGCAGGACTCTCCGATCTATGGGGCTGAACGGCGTGGGGCGCCGGTGACAGCCTTTACGCGTATGGATACCACCTCCATTTTAGAGCGGGGAATTATCACACAGCCCAATTTCATCATTTGCGGGGATGAAACCTTACTGGAATCACCTGCCACAGGCGTCTTGGTTGGCAGAGAAAACGCTTCTGCTGTCTTTATCAACACGAGCAATCTTGAGGCACTGAAGGAAAAGGTCAAGGTGGGTGCTCACACGGTGGCCCTCGATATCACTCAGCGGACACTTGCTCATATTGGAAAAGCATCTGCACTCAGTGTGGGTCTAGGGGCAGCAGCGGTTCGTCTCTCCGGACTCATTACTATAGAGCAGCTTCGTGAGGCAGTCGGAATAGAACTCGAAGAACTCGGGCTTGATGCACAGGTGATTGAGAAAAATCTTCGTTTGGCAGAAGAAGTCTACGGAGGGTTGGAGAAGGTCACCATCCAACCAGGAAAAGTTCCTCCGAAAGAGCTTGTTCACGAAATGGCTTATGACCCTGTCCTCTTGGGCACACCCAGCATCCTGGCCCCCGGCAATGCAGAAGCTCGTCAGACGGGATCCTGGCGTGTGGAGCGGCCGGAAATTGATTATGAACATTGCACGCGTTGCGGGCTCTGTTTTGTGGGATGCCCTGACGGAGCGATCGCCCTGGATGAACAAGGGTATCCAGTGATCGACTATGACCATTGCAAGGGCTGCTTAATCTGTCTGGAGCAATGCCCGCGTCATTCCATTACGAGCAAGAAGGAAGTCCGCTCATGGTAAGGAAGATGTTGACCGGCAATGTTCGGGGTCAGTTCTCACATTACATGCGAGGTTATGTTCCTTCAAATCGTTGCACAGCTCGGCTCACCGTCATATAGTTCATGCCAAAATGACCTCAAATCTCGGACATCGTGTACCCCCCGGATCGATGCGCTTGGGCCATGGCTTCATTGCGCATTGCGACTCTGAAAGCGTTGGTGATAGTCATCGAAGGAGCTGGCAAGGGACCGCCTCTGAGCTATCGAGACCTCCCGCAGTTCTTAGTGGTGTATCTGGTGCTTGAATTGCGCGATGGAGGCCTCGTCACCTAACAATCATTGATGTTGCGCTTGATCTAAGGGGCCAGGCAGGCCGTGCTCTTCCATCACAAATCGACGGTAGGCCTGCTTCGCTTGTTTTCGTTGCCTACCAAACTGGCCCAGCAGCCAGTCTACATCCAGCCACGAGAGAACCCTTACCTCTCCGATCATGGCCAAATCGCTACTCCATGGCCACTCCTCCAATGGGTTGACCATACTGACCCGGATCTTTCCTCTCTTAAGGTAACATGATACAAGGCGCCGGCAAATTCCATTCATAACGGTCTGGCCATAGTGAGAGCATAAAGTGCTATGTAGGAATATGAGAACTGGCCCCAAATCGAATCGAACCGCAAATTCGCAATGGTAATAAACGGAAATTAATCATAATTGTGAAACAAGCGCATTGCCTCTCTCACCATGCCTGAACTCCTATCGGTGCTACGAACTTCACGCAGATAATGCTATTGACATATAGCCATATACATAATATGGTAAACCATATGAAAACCACGCTCAACATTGACGATTCGGTTATGGCGCAACTCAAACAGGAATCGGCTCGACAAAACCGAACCATGTCGGAGTTAGTTGAGACGGCGCTACGCGCCCTGTTCCGTTCCCGAAAAAGCCGTGTGTCCCTTTCTCCCCTTCCTTCCTTTCATAGTGGGGGCCATCTTGTGGAGATTGAGGATCGTGAGGCCCTCTTTCGGGTCATGGACGGACGGTAGTGTTCGTCGTCGATACCAATGTCCTCATCTATGCGGCTGATGCTGATGGGAAGGGGCATGGCCCTTGCCGGAAAGCCTTGGAGGAATGGCGACGTCAGCAGGGAGCTTGGTATATCACCTGGGGGATCGTGTACGAATTTCTCCGTGTCACGACCCATGCGAAGGTATTACGAAATCCTTGGACAGCGCAGCAAGCCTGGCAATTTATTCAGGCCCTTCTCCAATCCCCGGGGTTAGATATCTTACTCGAAACAGAGCGACATGGGATCATCTTCGAACAAGTGTGCCAAGAAGTTCCATACCTGTCCGGGAACCTGATCCATGATGCTCATACGGCGGTGCTGATGCGTGAACATGGAATCCGTCGAGTCTATACGCGGGACACAGATTTTCACCGATTCCCCTTCCTTGAAGTTGTTGACCCTTTGCAAAAATAAGGCTGGACGAACTTTCGTACCCGTATGGTCAAAAAACGCAAACTCCCTGCTTCGTAAGGATTTCACTCCCAAGCCAGCCCTCCTCTCCCCCTTGTCTCTCCCCTCCCCGATCCCTGATACTCCACACCAACAGGAACCTCATCATGCCGACATGGAGGAGCTATGGAGTGGAAAACGTTACTCGCCTATATTTACCGGAACGGTCGACCAAGAACTCTTGGTGCGGAACGAATATCTCGTGATGGAGAATCGCATTTTGCGGAACCAGATCACGGGTCGGGGAATAGGAATTATAAAAGGCCTTTTTGACGTGGCCGGAAAGTACCAAAGACCTCGTTGAGACTTCAATCCCCAGACTTGGCGGTCCGATATGCGGAAATTCCTCCTGTGAGTGGGGCCAGACTGGCCCATTTTCCTCGGATTGGCCCAGCCTGTCAGAATCTCCTCTTTGCCATTGAACGTTCAATGCGTCGGGCGTTTGAGGTCTCAACCCAGTTGACGGCTACATGGTTGGGGTTGGTTTCATCACCGCTCTTTTCAATTTTACAATGAGTCCAATACTTCACCTTAGCAATTTACCCTCATTTGTCCAACTTGGCCTGAAATGGAACAAACCGCAACGAGTTAATGGGATAGTAATCTCAGGACCGCCTGCTACGATTGTAAGCACGAATAAGAATTTTAGTAAGATCCTTTCCTTTGGAATTTGTCGCGATCACCATTTGGTAGCCATTCGGGAACACGACCATATCCGTGCTCATATCAGCGATCCCACCGTTATGCCAATGCGCTCTTCCATCAAGTACATTGATACGCCACCACCAGACACGCTTATTATCTGAACCCAAAAACCGTTTTCGTGATTCGGCATTGAGAATCTTGTCGGTTTGGGTGAGGGTATAGAGTACTCGGGCGAGATCATGAACCGACAGGACCCACCCGCCAGACGCACAATTGTGCGTGTTGTTCCCATGCAGAACCCCGGCTCGATCATTCCGTGAAGCATAACCGGCTACCACTGGTCTCCTGCCCAAAAATGCCCTGGCGTTACAGTTAGCCTCTACTCCTGAAGGTGCGAGGATAAATTTTTGGACGTAGTCATTGTAGTATTGTCCCGTAAAGGCCGTGATTCTAGCATCGTACGGTTCGTCGGGTTCGTTCTTGACCTTCTGCTCCTCGTTATAGGTAAGTTGGTAAGACATCATGTAGGGCAAAATGAAATGAAACATGCCACCGGCTGCATTCGTGTAGCAACTGGAACCAACTGGCGGTGGGATGCGGTTGCAAGGGTTCTCCCCGGGGGCAATCGGATCGTCGGTCCTTGGCCCGGCCCCATCACCATCTGCCAGACGTTCCCGGGCAGGCCTTTCCGATCCTCCAGTTTTCACCATACCGACCTTGTGCTGAATGAGATCGAGCACTGTGACCCGTTTGAAACGGGGATGCAGACTCTTCCGCCAGCGATACGGCAGATAGGACTCGAAATACTGCTCGAGGACATTGGTGCCAGTTTTCCGCTGATCAATATGGAGGGCGGCTGCAGCGGTCGCGAAAGCCTTCGTAGTACTGCCCACCGAAGCTTTGACATGGATGTGATAAGGTCCGGTATATTGCCCAAAGGTTCGATCCAAGGGATGAATCGCCCACCCTGCACGGGCAAGTCCGATTCGTTCACCCTTTCTGTTCTACAACACGGCTGCATAACCCATGGCCCCGCGCATCTGAGTATTGACAATTTTCATGAATTTTTCGGTGTTGATTTCGCGATCGGACTTTGCCCAGACTTTTCGCGTCAACACGTGCAGATCGTCGAGTTCAGCCCCGGATCTGCCGTAAAAACCATAAATTTCCCCGTTATTGCCCAGGGTTTTTCGCGTCGATCCGTTCATACCATAATGCTTTGACTTTTGACCGCTGGAAGTTTCGAAGCGAATCGAGCAAACTCGCTCGCTTCTGGCATTGCACCGGCCTTTGGTAATTTTTACTGTATGCAGGTGTCCGGAGAATTTGAATTCGTGGCGTGTTCCCCCTTTCCCACCCGTCTTGAAAATGCGTCCCACGTTTCTGCCGGGCTTACGGCATTCGATGCCAAGAAAGTCTATTCGGCTTCCAGCTCGAACGACAATTCGTGCAATTTTTTCATCGTCCCCACATTGGAGTACAAAAGGACTTCCGCCAGCATGGGCGTCAGAAATATCGACCAATCCGGCCAAAAGGTTGGTAGCCACGATTAATATGGGCCACAAATTAAAACCGGAGGTATTCCAATGTCTCCCATATGATTTTTTCATTTTTTTTTACCTCCCTTGAAGGAACGTAACATTGATGATGGAATGGCATTGATCAATCTTCAATGATTTAGCCACCACTACTTCACTTCCCCAAACTTGGATTTCAAGACCCCATCACCTGACCTCACATCACCCCTACCCAACACGTCCTTGCTTGTATCAGCCTTTAAATGGACTGTGACATGGCCCTCAGGCCATCAACTCCCTAGAATACTCCACGTGTCTCCTCTGCCTTGCCCGGGAAACCTTCCTAAAACACAAGAGCCTCATCTCTGGAGATTTGAGGCTCTTGTATCGATAACTCAGGGTGGTTTCGGAAAACCATCCTGAGTTATGCCTGGAACTAATGAGCTGGAAGGGCCGGGGGTTCGGGATCGGGAATGATTAGTGGGGGAAGATTTGAAAGACCATTGCCCTCAATCCCCCGACTGCGCACTCCACTTCCAATTCGCTGACGTCCTTCGGACAATCGATTATGGAGCATTCGCCCCTTGAGAAATTGCTGTCTGGATTTGTCCCGTTGGGCAGATTGGCCGCCAGAACTTTGGCCCATGGTCAATCCTCCAGCAGGAGGTGTGTGGCACACTACACGATACTCAATCTGATTAGACAGAAAGTCTGGTGACTCGCCATGCATCCTAATTTTGCCAATCTCGGCTCCCACATTATTGGGAATATTATAGCTAACGGATCCCTCACCGATTTTTAGGTCATTTGTCGTGAGGGTTTTGACTTCACTGGATCGGCCTTTGTCATCCTTGAGCCGAAATTTCACGACGACATTTTTATGGTTGGTCCGCACAGCATAATCGAGGTTCAATCGGCAAACTCCGCTGTGACCCGCTACAACACCGTGTTTCAGTATCGCGCTTTCGACCCGATCAATGCGGGCTTGCGAGCCAACACCCCCGACGCCCGGACCTTGAAAACCGGAAAACTTTTTACAGGTCAAAGTGACATTTGGAGGAGAGGGAGGCTTAACTTGCGAGGATTTACTTCCTTTAGGGGCCGTAAACCCTACGGCGTATTTGCGCCCAGCCAAAATGCGGATGTTTCGGTCTTGGCCCCAAATTTCCCTTTCACTTAACCCCTGATCGTGTAAGCGCCTGCCCAAGGCATTGCACTGTTCCGCCATCCAACCCCCCAGATAATCAGCGGGGATACGGACGGGGACGGTGCTGTCAATCGATCGTGGACGGTTGTCCTCGTAGTTCTTGTGATATCCAAAATAATAACCAGATAAGTCATGGGAGTCCCAATCCATATTTTTGAGAAAAAGCCAAGCATGCACCTCGGTGATACGTCCCAATACCCCCGCGTCGGCTTTGACCAGAATCTTTGCCGTCATCGGAACTAAAGGGTCAAGCTGACTGCTGATATAGATCACCCTATTACCTACGACCGAAAAAGTCGTAGGTGTGGGGTTCTCAACGAAAGCTGCATTCTGGTAATCAGCAAATGCCTGCTGAATGAACCCGGGTAAGGAGACAAGACAAATAGCCCCCAAAAGAATTAGACGCATCATCTGTAATCTGCTGGCATGCCAATATCCCCAAAGATGAGATGTCATGGTTTATCTCCTTTCTCGTAGTTAGGGAGAAATAAAATCCTATCGGAGAACTAAACTTACCAGGGGAGTCGTGCGATTACTGCAAATGGTTCAATATGAAAGTTTCAACCAACGACACCCCCACTTCCTAAAACTTTGGACCTAGTTATTTTCCCCCTCTCTTCACTGCCGGCTATTGAGCCCCCTACTGTACCTCCCTCAGTTTAAAAAGCAACCGTTTGTCTCACGTGCGACCCCGTACCTCACCATATATAATAAATCTTCACCCCTACCACACAAGAACCTCATATTCGGGGAGGCATTTGAGGCTCGTATTCACGTTATCGATAGATCAGAAGATGAGCTGGCTAAAGGGAGCAGGTCAAAAAAGCTTCATCATCGATCCTTTCAGGGTAACCATGAACCAAAAACATCACCTTACCCATCCCCCGCTGATGTGTCCGATTTGCGTTGAAACGAAACAACGCGTGTCCTTGCCGAATGACATCAATGTGTATGGATGCCAATTCTGCGTGCGGTGTGAGGCTCAATCGTTGGCAGCGCCTAGCAGTATGGCGCTTGCCACTTATTTAATCATTGTTTAGCATGAATGCCCATGGCACATGGTTTGATGTATCCTCATGGCCTGCCCCCAGTGATTGATCCATGGTGAATGCAGCTTATGCGCATTTTGGAATTCTCGTTTCTGGCGCCGGCGGGCGGCAAAGTACCAAAAACCGTGTTGAGGATTCAATCCCCAGACTTGGCGGTCCGATATGCGGAAATTCCTCCTGTGAGTGGGGCCAGACTGGCCCATTTTCCTCGGATTGGCCCAGCCTGTCACTCCATTTGTGGCTGTGGGCTGGGGAATTGGGCAAAGGGGGAGTGGCGGCTCGGGAACTGAACCGGAAT
>JAOTTP010000021.1 GCA_029864405.1 Nitrospirota bacterium | reverse complement strand
ACAAAGATGGACGATAAAAAAGATGATGAGAAAAAAGACGACGAAAAAGGCGATAAGTAGTCTCCCCGCTGCATCTTAAAATCTTTTTTCAGTCTGATTAAAAAATGACCTTCCGGGATAAACCCTGGAAGGTCATTTTTTTATTGTGTAGGTGCTCTCAGTGAGATTTTTTCCATTCTTTACCAATCAGCCCCTAGCCGATCCAGCACAACCTGATGCACCACCGTCTGGCACCCCAGCGTCGCCAAAAACATCGCGGTTTCGGCCACATCATAGGGATTGATTCTTTCACTGTTGAGGATTTCTTCAGGCGTCGCATCCACTAATTCATCTGCCACACCAGCCGGGCAAATCGCGCTCACTTTTATCTTAAATGCTCGCCCTTCATCGGCCAGTGACTTGGTCAAGGCCATAATGCCATGCTTTGAGGCGCTGTACGTGCCTGTTCCTGCCCAAGCCTGAACCCCGGCAACGCTGGAGATATTGATGATCAGCCCACCTCCTTCCTTTTTCATCTGTTGAAATCCGGCTCGACAACAGAAAAATGTCCCGCGCAAATTGGTACCCATCACCTCGTCAAAAATTTTTGTGGAGGTGTCAGCCACCCGTCCTCCTCCAAACACGCCGGCATTATTGACAAGGATATCGATGCGCCCATAGCGCGCAATGGTCTCCTGCATCAGCGCGTCAACTTGTTCTTCCTGGCTAATATCGGTTTGTTGAGCGTAGGCGCTTCCGCCAGCCTGTTTAATTTGCGCCACCGTTTGATGACACAAATCCACTCGCCTGGCAGCGACCACCACCGTTGCCCCCTCTTCTCCGAATCGAAGGGCAATGGCTTTGCCAATCCCGCTGCTGCTTCCCGTGACCACCGCGATTTTACCTTCTAGCCGTTTCATAACTTTCTCCTCCTTTAGGCCTCCCCTCAAAACACGTTAACAGCCCGCCTCGCCAGGCCAACCCTTTGCCTGACTTTAGGCCACCCCGTCAGTCCAGGCAAACCATGATGAACCATTCCCTGACGGTTAGGATGAGATCTCATCCAGGTCCCCACAGACATACGGAAACCTCCCACGAGAGGAAGGCCTTCATTTCAGAAATACATTGTTACTGAAAGACTTGGTCACACCCCCACCATAAGCAGACGGGGATGAGAGAGGACTTCTTTGGCCAACAAAGAGCGGGTCATTCCTGCTGCACCTTGGCGAGAACCCTCAACGTCGAACTGGAGACACTCTCACCCATTTCCATTTTGCCGTTTTTTAAACCCAGATGCCCCGCTTAACTAGACAATTCTAAAGGTTGTTTCTCGAAAACCGACAAGTTGAGATATGGCTCACTCAACGATCACCCCTCTTGCACAAGAAGAGAGGGAAACCCTTCGTTCCTTCATCGCCGATCAATTGGGACGAGGAAACCTGGATCTACCTCTTTTGCCCGTGGTGGCGAATCGGGTTCTTCTGCTTTCCAGCGATCCGGATGCCGACGCCTCACAGCTGTCTTCATTGATTCAACAGGATCAAGCCCTGGCGGGACAGATCCTCCGCATTGCCAATTCCCCTGCCTATGCTCCTCGCACCCCTATCGTCTCGCTCCAACAAGCCATTACCTGGTTGGGGTTGACGATGTTGGCCGGGTTAGCCTTTTCGGTGTCGGTTCAAAGCGGCGTATTTCATACGACCGGCTATGAGAAAGAGGTACGGAACCTCTGGCGGCACGCCTTAGCGACAGGACTTTTCGGAAAAGAAATCGCCAGACGCATCCGTCATAATGTGGAAAACGCGTTTTTGTGCGGGCTCCTGCATACCATCGGAAAACCTGCCATTCTTCATCTACTCTCACAAACCCCCGATAAATCAGCGGAACCATTTTCCTGGATCACAGTTGAATCCCTCTTCGAAGAGTTTCACGTCATGGCAGGCTCCAAATTGGCCGCAGTCTGGCAACTGCCCGATCCGGTTCAGGAAACTATCCGCTACTACCAAGACGACCAGTACCACCAAGCCATTTCCCCCACAAAGGGAGCCATGATCACATGCCTTGCTCATCATTTGGCCTCTGTCATACTTGGGGATTCAACGCATGACGAAAATAGCCTGCTCACACTTCCAGTCGTGCAGGATCTGAATTTTTACCCTGAAGACATGACGGCCCTTTTGGAATTGCGCGAGACCGTCAAGGCAAGTGTGGAGTGTTTTTTGCCATGACGTCTCCTACCCCTTTTGACCTTATTGTGATCGGAAGTGGCCCGGCAGGACAAAAAGCCGCCATTCAAGGTGCCAAAGCAGGAAAGCGCGTGGCCCTCATCGAGCAAACCCGCGAGGTGGGAGGGGCTTGCGTCTATCAGGGAACCATTCCCAGTAAAACTTTGCGGGAAAGCGCCCTTCAGATGGTGCGATTTCTCCAGGCAACTGAGGTCTTTGAATTCCGCATGCGCGACGATGTCAAAATCACCAACCTTATGACCCGGTTGGACCGGGTCGTGCGGGCGCATGGAAAATTCATGAAGGACCAACTTACCCGTAATGGTATTGACTGCTTTCATGGTCGCGCGGGCTTTGTGTCCGACCAGGAAGTGCGAATCCAAAAAATTGACGGCACTTCCGCCCTCGTCACCGCTCCAATAATCATTGTAGCCACCGGTTCGCGCCCACGCGTACCTGACAATATTCCCATCGACCACGAACATATTCTGGACAGCGACTCCATTCTCTCCCTGGTGTATTTGCCGAAATCCCTGACCGTTTTGGGGGGTGGCGTGATTGCCAGTGAATACGCCTCAATTTTTGCCTTGCTGGGAGTGCAAGTCACCATGGTGGATACGGCGGACCGCCCGCTCAAATTTTTGGATCAAGAACTTACCGATGAATTTTGTGAAGCGTTTGAGAAAACCGGAGGGCACTATCGGGGTGGACAAAAAATCGACACAGTCCAGTGGGACGGATGCTCTAAAGTGACAACCGTTTTAGAAAGTGGTGAAACGCTGGAAAGTGAAAAAGTGCTGGTGGCTCTCGGACGAGTGTCCAATCTGGAGCACCTCAATTTGAAAGCCACCGGAATACACCCGACGACTCGCGGGCTCATTCCGGTCAACAACCACTGCCAAACTACGGTTCCCCATATCTATGCCGTCGGTGACGTTATTGGCCCCCCGTCGCTGGCATCCTGCTCCATGGAACAGGGCCGACGTGCCGTCTGCCATGCCCTAGGTCTCAACTCCGGCGTCGCTCCTGAGCATATTCCTATGGGAATCTATACTATTCCTGAAATGTCGAGCGTGGGATTGAGCGAACAGGAAGCTACCGCCAAGTATGGCGGGGCGACAGTGGGAAGAGCGAGGTTTCATGAAATTGCACGAGGACAGATCTCCGGCATGACCAATGGATTGCTCAAAATGGTCGCCGACCCAAAAGGGGAACAACTTTTAGGCATTCATATCGTCGGGGAAGGAGCAACCGAACTGATTCATATTGGTCAAATGGGATTGCTTCACAATATGCTTATCGACCGGTTCATTGACAACATTTTCAACTTCCCGACCCTCGCCGAAGCCTACCGGGTCGCAGCCCTCGACATCGCCAAACAACGCCAGCACTAGACAGCTGGATTCTATTATTCGGATTTTAGTTTCCCAGTGTCGAAACTGTCATCATCGGATGGTGAATGGTTCGGCTACTGAAAGATAAACACGTTGAAGCGGGAACATTTTAACGGAGCGCTACCCCCATGATGGCAGGAATCTTCTCAAACACTCTCAGAACCGATAGCTGAGCTCATACAAGTGTAGATCCACTCCTCGATTATCAGACCCGTATAGTGCCGCATCAGAAATATGATGAAATCGCCATCCCAGAGACATATGCCAGGGAAGGTGATAGGTAATACCAGCATGCGCAGCAATTTGAACGGGTCCTCCAATATCCTGACGACCATATTTTTCCCTACTCAGATATGCCCCACCACCGCCTATATCGAAGGTGAGGTTCCAATTTGGCTTCGTAAAGGCCAGCCCAGGGCTCACCTCTCCAATGAACCCGGCCTCTCCCGCCGCCCTCAACGCACCTGCCGCCACATTCAATCTAAAACGCACCTCCCATCCGGAAGGAAAATCCCAACTCCAAGGAGTTCCAACTACCGCAAATACGTCGTATTGCTCAAAATCTTCCTTTTCGGTTGGCGGAATGCCAAACGTTTTAGAATTGAGTCCTCCCCGTATCCCAACGGAGAGTAATTCAGTCTCTTTTGTGTGGGCCAAGCCCGAAAAGATTACCGTGAGCCACACTGTCATCACCAGGATACCGGTTATAGTCGCTGGGAATTTTGACACGATTTTGCTTCTCTCCACAGTCGGTCCTTTTGTTGAGTTATGACAACAGCTAATCACACCCTCACTTGTTAGCAATCTGCAAGAGCCCTGACTTGAGTACTGCATGGTCTCTTCCCTCGACACCTCGCCATTTGAGGCCATAGCGAAGGCTTTCACGATCTTTCCACACGTGAAATCTCTCTCTGGCCGTAGCCGAGGTATGTGAGAAAAAAATTACAAGAGGGGATTACAAAAAGAATGCCAATGGTGCGATGAGGGGGTAAAAACCGCAGGAAATATATCATATTCTCATGTGTCTGTCGTCCCCTTCTAATTTCAGGAGGAGGCAGCAAACGCGCTCAACGGACCTTCCGATTCCTTTGAGGCTGTCCATCCGGAATTTAAAGGTAGCTGCCCATCCCTCTTTCCTCATGAAAGCCTACCAGGTCTTTTTCACTCTGACAAAAATTGAGCGGTTAGCCAATGCCCGGAGCAAGATCTTCATCAAGCCGTTCTTTTTGAGACTGGGCATAGGCTTTCTCAGCATCCTCTAAGGCCGTGGATTCTTGAATATCCAAGACCTCTTTGGGAGTGAGATATTTTAAGGCCGTCGCTCCAAGCACCTTTTGCTCGGCAGTTCCTTTTAACTGAAGATGAATCAAGGCATCCGCCCCCATTCGTTGTGCCTTCTTTACAAGGGCAAAATGGAGTTCATCCCAATTGACTTTCGATTTATCTGAAGACTGTCCTACCTCAATCTCATCCAATGTTTCATAGGGAACAATGGGCATTTCCTCAAGAATCTCAACAACTTTATTCACGTAAGATTGGTCCTCGGACGTGGAGGGATCCTCAGCAACCGGTTCGGAGCGGGGAAAACGGGCGACTTCCACATCAAAATCTTTCAGTCGCATGGCGGCCAATGCCGCCTCGTGTGGATTGCTGCTTTGAGATAACCGCTTGAGTTTCTCCACTCGCTCAAGGGCTTCTTGCAGACTCATCCTCGCCCCCTGTTTCCTAAGGGCATTCACTGGCATTGTACAACTCCATGATCGCTTGGCATAGATCTGGCTGGGCTCGTTTCAAGCAGGAAGAATGTATCTCTCAAGGCCACGATGTCCTGAATACGAAAAATGAGTCATGAGGGACGAACCTCGACTTTCGGTGTGGTTTCTACCTGTCTAGGATTCAAGTTGTCAAATGATCCTTTGTCAAGGAAAAGACTCCATGGGGTGAGCGTGTTCATCTTCAAAGGCCCTGCCTTCCCATGGGTAGTCATCCGATCAATCACCATGGGAAACGAGAGGTCAGTCTTGAGACATCGAAGCCCTTGATCGACTTCGATTGATCGGCAAAAAACCTCACTTGGCAACAATTTCATGAGATTTTCATTTTATCCCACGCTCTCATTAATCTCACACAAACACCCCCAATCAAGGATCAATCCCGTTTCCCGTACACATGTATCCAAATTCGTCAGCTTGCAAAAAGTTAACGGAATCAGCATGATCCACAACCAGAAGAAGAGACGTTCATGACCCAACCCTCGAATACCGTCAAAGTTTTTGATACCTGGGTGCAAGGAAAAACTGGCACCATTCATTTTGACGTCATGACAACCGACGAAGACACCGCTCTTCGATTAGCCAAAACCTATCTTGTCAGCCTAGGTGAAGCGGATGCCGTGATCACAACAGAAGAATGCAAGTTTTGCCATAATGAACCCCTGGTCTTTTTCTCACAAACCCAGCAACAAGAGTTTTCCCAAAATGGTGGTTTTATCCTTCCTTTGCCTTCCTGAACGTTCTTCAGAAAACTTCTCCCTTCGGCTTTGAGTCTCACTGGCACGCGATCATCAGTTTCTTAAAGAGGGCCACCTTGGCTTTTGTTCTCCGACGTTCCAGGTGTTTATTCTTTTCCAGAAACCCGGTAGAATTGTCTTCCCCTTCGTATGTGATTTGCCTGAGGGTAGCATCATGTCCATCGGGAAACCCCCTTCTTTTCTCCGCGTCCTTTTTGACAAAGCGCTTGGCACCAAATTCGACACGATCTCGAGTTGGTGGAGTCACATTCGTACTATTTATCACTGCTTCAATCTCATTCGTTTTAATCTTCTTCTTGGAATCATTTGTTCAGTGGCTCTGTATACCGGGCAGGGTCAAGACATTCTCAGAGCCATGGTTGAGGTGGAGCCCTGGTATGCCCATAGTCTCCCCAAACTCTCCTTTCTTGTCTTTACCGCTTCTTTTGGTTGGACGGCCTGGTATTTTGCTCGGGTCATGTTTCTGTTTCGCTTTCCCAGCGAAACGGAAGCGGGCCTTTCACCCGAACCTCACGCGTCCCTTCAAACCGTCAAGAAACACATCGCCCGTTTTTTAGGCCCTGTTCTCTTTGCCCTCATTTCAGGAGCCTTGTTCAAAGCCGCCTCCAGTTATGAATCCTTGCTGCAGGCGGGATCCTTGCAACTCTTGGCCATGGCGGGGATTTTAGTTGGAGGCGCCCTTCTGACCCTTTACCTGGCCTATTGGAAAAACCGTCCAGTTTTCACGGATAGCCTCGGTGCCATTTCTTATTCCTCTCTCACCTCATTCTGGGATCTCCCGCCTATTCCTCGACGATGGTTTGGGATCGCCGTGATGGCTAATCTAGTTGCCCTGGTCGTGTTTTCCTTTAAATCTGGCGTGATCAGCCCATGGATAGGAACCGCCGGAATATTGATGCTATGGGCCACGTTCATGGTGGCCATTGGTGGGGCGTTCGTATATGTGGGCAATACCTATCGGATTCCCATTATCGGATTCCTCCTGGTGATGGCGACCATATTCGCTTGGTTCAATGACAACCATCGCGTTCGCCAACTGGCGACGATGCGGCCCTACGAAGAACAACAAGCCAGCTGGAAGCAACTGCCCTCGGCACTGTTTGAGGCCATGCTCAGCATGGCAAAAGGAATAATTCCCAGAGGCTTTTCTCCGACGAATGACCCACTGGAGACGTATTTCGTATCTTGGTTTGAGGCATTGCGGCACCAATGGCAAGTCCCCAACGCTCAACCCTATGCTCCCATTCCGGTCATTCTGGTTTCCGCGGAAGGCGGGGGCATTCGTGCGGCCTATTGGACCGCAGTTGTTCTCACCGAATTGGAGGATCGCAGTCGAGACATGGTGAAAAAGGGCCAATTGCCCGCTACCTTTGCCCGGCATGTCTTCTCAATTAGCGGTGTGTCCGGCGGAAGCTTGGGTGCCGCCGTATTTGCGGCCATGGTAAAAGATCAGAATCGGCCTATAGATGTCCCTTTCCTTGGCCAGTCCTGCCAGCTTTCTCCTCACCCCTCATTTCGGCAGACGGCTCAAGCATTTCTCAAACAGGATTTTTTATCACCCACGGTGGGGGTGTTGTTATTTCCTGATATGTTTCAACGTTTTCTTCCCTTTGCGATTCTTGACGATCGGGCATTGGCACTGGAACGATCATGGGAAGAAGCCTGGGTCGCTTGCGTGGGGTCTGATCGATTCGCTAGGCCGTTTGATGATTTATGGGAAGATCACCGGTATGACGTGCCACTGCTCTTTCTGAACAGCACAGTGGTGGAAACCGGCCAGCGAATCATCATGCATCCCCTACCCTTTGCCGCCCAACCGGCCCAAGACTCCCCAAAAAGCTCACCTCCGATTCCCCATCGCCCGTTTCAATATTACTTCAACGATGCGCTTGATGGACCAGCTGTGTTGGGAGGTCAAGTACCCCTAAGTACGGCCGTGCACATGAGCGCCAGGTTTACCTATGTCAGTCCGGCAGGCACTATTTTTCGGCAGGATTTCCCCAAGGATTATGCCGCAACTGAAAGTCCTGATCCGCGGGTCATTCGAGTCGTGGATGGAGGGTATTTCGAAAATTCGGGGGCCGTGACCACCGATGAGATCCTCCTGGCTATTGAACGCATTGCCGAGCACTATCATTTCCCCATCCACCCGATCGTCATCCACATCAGCAACGATCCCCTCAAACCCCAAATTCGGCAGGCAGAACAGTTTACGGGTTCCCATGCGTTCCTCCCCGAAATCCTGTCACCCGTCTGGGCCCTCCTGAATGTTCGTCCCGCTCGCGGCTATCAGGCACGTGACGTGTTAGGAGATCGTGCGGAAATCGGATTACACCAGCATCTCACCGACTCCACGAAGGAAGGCGCTTTTGCTCATTTCCAACTTTGCGAATACAACCACCGCCTGCCATTGGGATGGATGCTCTCGGAATTCAGCAGACAGGAAATTGACGCCCAATTGCCTGGATCCGACAAAGGATCAGGGGAAACAACTCTTCAGGCAGCCCGCACCAATTTTCACAATTTGGAAGCTGTGCTTCTTCGACTGGCCGGACAAACCAATCCTCCAGCACCCCGAAACGAAACCTTCACACAGTACTCCCGAGACTGCCTCGGGAAATCGTAAGACCAGCCTAACCCTCCAGGCAGACACGCCATGTTTCTGATTGGCTTGCACAACCGCGCTTTTGGAATTGTGCACAGAACTTGGTGATGTCTATAATCAACGATGGAGATATCGACTATCGTTCATTGGAACCCGTGTATTTATATGGTGCTCCACATCTAATTGCCGCTACGTCCGAAAGAGAGGGTAGGAGTGGGTTTTCCAGACCGAAAGATCAAAGAAGAAAGTGAAAATGAATCCCACACCAGTTATTTAGTCCGTAAGGAGGAAGAAAATGAGCTTAGCAGATAATACATGTGTGCCATGTCGTGGGGGTGTACCTCCATTGGAACCTCAGAAAATCAAGGAATTGCTGGGTCAACTGGACTCCGGATGGACGCTGAATGCTCAAGGCCATATTGAGAAAACATATACCTTTGACAACTTTGCTGATGCCTTGGCTTTTACCAATCGAGTGGGCAATGTCGCCGAACTTGAGGGCCATCACCCGGATTTGTATTTGGCCTGGGGTAAATGCAAAGTAGAAATTTGGACCCACAAAATTCAAGGCCTCACCGAAAGCGATTTTTATTTAGCCGCCAAGGCTGATCGCGCCTTTCAACTTCCCACTTCTTATTGAACGCTCGTATGGCCACCAGCCCCACCTTGATTCACCCGGTCGCTTCAGAGGCAAAACAACCTCAGGCTATTGCGTCTCAGCACACCACCGATTTCCGACCTTTCGGAACGAAGGTCGCACTGGTGACCATGCCATTTAGTTATTCGAAATTTCCCTCGATCCAACTGGGGACCCTCTCGTCCTTACTAAAAACGCAAGGCATTGGCACCCAGACCTATCATTTCAATCTCCAATTCGCCCATAAGATCGGTGTGCCGTTGTATGAAATCTTGTGTGAGAAACGCGGCCTATTTGGCGAATGGCTGTTCTCTGCACTCCTGTTTCGAGACAATCCGAAACACAGGGAATATCCCACCGTGTTTAAACCAATCTTCGAAGACACGGCTCGGGAAGCCGGATGTTCTATTAGTCATTTAGAAGAGATTGCCCGAACCATCGCTCCGCAATTTTTAACCTGGTGCCTGACAACCGTGGATTGGAGTCAATTTGACGTGGTGGGCTTCACCTCCACGTTCGATCAAAATGTGGCAAGTTTAAGCCTGGCCAAATTGATCAAGGACGTCTATCCCGATGTTCGGATTGTGTTTGGCGGGGCAAATTTTGATGGAGAAATGGGGCTGGAACATTTCCGAGCCTTTCCCTGGATTGATTACGTCGTGATCGGAGAAGGCGAACAAGCCTTTCCCCCATTGGTTCAACGCATTCTCCTGGGCGATGAAACCGACATTCCTCCGGGAGTGGCCTATCGGCGGGAAGGGCAGATCCACTTGACGTCTCAGGAGTCGCTGTTCACAAAATTTTCAGAAACTCCCCCGCCTGATTACGATGATTATTTCGCAGAACTCCACGAGTTAGCCAAGCAGGGATCCACCGGATTGAACCGGATTCTGCTCTATGAAGGATCTCGAGGGTGTTGGTGGGGAGAAAAACATCATTGCACCTTTTGCGGATTGAATGCCCAGGCAATGGAATTCCGGGCAAAGACTCCTGCGCAGGTCGCCTCGGAATTGGACTATCTTTCAAGCCGCTATGACACCACCCGTTTTCGCTTGGTCGATAATATTATTGATATGAAATATGTGGACGGTGTCTTCGGGCAACTGGCCCAAGAACATGTGGACCTGGACGTGTTTATGGAGACGAAAAGTAATCTCAACAAACGGCAGATTCAGACACTGGCGAAGGGTGGGGTGAAATGCATGCAACCGGGCATTGAAAGCCTGAGCCTGGCGCAACTGAAGGAAATGGATAAGGGGGTGAGCCCTCTACAAAATATTCAATGCTTAAAATGGAGCCGGTATTACAATATTGACCTCTCCTGGAATATGTTATTGGGCTTTCCACAGGAAACGAATGACGATTACCAGCAACAAATCGAACTCATTCCTTCCTTGATCCATCTCCAGCCCCCAGAGTCTACCGCCAAACTCTGGCTCGAACGGTTTAGCCCCTACTTTAAATGGCCTGAACGGTACGGTATATGCCGAACAGGACCGGGATTAGCCTATGCCTATGTGTATGACGAACGACAGATTGATCTCAACAAAATCGCCTATGATTTTGAGTATACGATCGATTGGAAAGTCGATCTGCAGCTGTACAAAGAACTCGTCAAGCTTGTGGAAGAGTGGAAACATCGTTATCACTCTTCCAATAGGCCCTTTCTCTTCTTTGCCAAAGCCTTGAGCTATCTCACCGTCTATGATGGGAGGGGCTTGACTCCGACCAGTGAACGATTTGAAGGGCCACAGGCCTTCATCTTGGAATTTTGCAATGAGCAACCCAAATCAGTTGAACAGATTCGCAAGGGCTTGCAGGATTCCTCCCTTCCAGGATCTGAGGAAACCTTCATCGTGCCCCTCGCTGATATCCTCACGACATTACAGGGAAAAAGGTTACTGCATAAGGAAGGGGAGCGGTATTTTACTCTGGCCCTACCGGTCAACCCCCATCGGTGACATTTCCGCCTATCAACTGGGATAAAAACTCCACACTCATTCGCCCTGCCACCATATTTTTTCTTTCTTTCATACACTTATCTTTGGTGCGGTTCGTGCAAGATTTTCACATATGGATAAAGATCCAAAATTCATAAATATGTTTGACAATCTTTCCTTGCGAGGGTAGCCTATTAAGTTGTGCAAAGATCTGCCGAAAACTCTCATAAAATGAGTCACTTAGATAAAAAGTTACAGGTTCAACGTTCTTTCATTCCTCTGCGAGTGGCATACTTTGCTCGCAACCTACTCGTTGCCTCCAGTGTGATATTGACAACGTGGGCTCTCTGTCCTCAACCATCCCTCGGCAAACCCTCGTTCTTACCTCCCCATAATTCTGCGGAGGCGCTTACGTTTAATTATGCACTTGCGAATAGCCAATCTCGCAAAGGACCGTCGATTGAGCCTCAAGCGCTATCAACTCCAAAAGACCAGACAAAGTCCACCGACCATGCCCCTACGGCTCCTCATGAAACACTATCGACGGGCACCATTACCATTCATGATAATCAGAAATCAGCTATTACCATAGATCAAACTGCGAAAACCGCTCCAGACATCACTGGGTTGCCTATCGAAGACGATTTGAGCACTTCGCCACCTTCCGTCGAGAAAGAGGTCATAGAGAGTGAAACTTCCTCTACTCTTTTACCCAAACCGGCCTTCAGCAACGACGAGGGGTCTGCCCAGAACGACTCGAACCCATCTCCTGCAGAAGCCCTGGCTCAAACACCAGCACTCCAGGTTCAAACATCGGATTCGGGAAAACCCATTATTCCCTCATCCATTGATTTCTCTCAGGAATCTCAAACTACCCAGGGTCTGCAGGTTGATCGGTCTGACGAGAAAGAGGTTGAAGACCTCAACGCTCAAGCTGAACTCTCAATCAACTCCTCTTCGAAATTACGATTTTCCCTTGCTGACTCATCTGAACAACGGGCGCAAGTTGTCCTAGCTCGATTTGCCAGAGTTTTCGATCAAACATGGGAAGCCCCTCAGCAGAGAAAACCAGCCGCCTATGGCACCATTCCCCTTGTTCTGAACGATTCGGTAGAGAAAAACCTTGAGTATTTCCAGTATGGGATTCACGAGCGATTTCAATCGTATCTTGATCGCTTTCATCATTATCAAGACCTTGTGGAACCCGTTTTTCGTGAACTTGGTCTCCCGACGGAACTCATGTATCTTTCACTCGTTGAAAGTGGTTTCAACCCACGTGCATTTTCTCGATCCCGTGCCTCCGGGCCCTGGCAATTCATGAAGGGGACCGGCCGTGTGTATGGCCTTGATGTCGACTGGTATTTGGATGAACGGCGGGATCCTATTAAATCCACAGTTGCTGCCGCTCATCATCTTCGTGATTTATATGACCAGTTTGGCTCCTGGCCCCTGGCCCTCGGAGCATACAATGCAGGAAGCGGAAAGATTTCCCGGGCCATCAAAAAAACCGGGACCCGTGATTTTTGGACAATTCGACAGTCCCGCCACATAAGACGGGAAACCAAAGACTATGTGCCTCGCTTCATTGCGGCGACCCTTATCGCACAAAATCCCACGGCCTATGGATTCAGTACTCCAGGCGGTGATCGCCATGAATTTGAAGAAGTCCTGATTACGAAACGCGTTCATCTTTCGGCCGTCACACAACAAACGGGGATTCCGGTTGAGGAACTCCAACGGCTCAACCCGGAACTTCGACGGAGTATCGTGCCCAGTCTTACTGCTCCTGGCTACTATCTGAAAGTACCCCTCGGTATGGCCTCGCTGGTTGAAGAACTCCATCCGGCGCTCGCGGTCTGGAGCCAACCTCCTCCCCCGTCAACGGAATGGCATACGGTCAGACGAGGAGAGAGTTTATCGGTAGTGGCCAAACGATTTGGGATGAAAGTGAGGCAACTGAAAGACATGAATAACTTGCGGAGCAATATTATACGGGTGGGGACCAAGCTGCGAGTACGAGGAGGAGTGGATGACGATTATGCTGATACCGAACTCACCTGGTATCGCGTCCGATCCGGGGACTCCCTTGGAAGCATTGCGTCTCGATTTCGAATATCCGTGAATTCCCTGATGGGGTTAAACAATCTTTCCAGCCATATCATTCATCCCGGAGACCGGTTGCGGGTAAAGGGGAAACCTACAGTCAACCCTCCAAGCGCAAATGATTCTAAATGGTATAAGGTACGGCGTGGAGATAGTTTGTGGACGATTGCTCAACAATTCAGGGTTAGCGTGAATGATTTGCGGGCGCTCAATAACCTTTCATCCAGCATCATTCAAGCCGGCCGCATGTTACTGGTAAGCCAATAACTCATCACACTGGGTGAGTGACGAGTTCTATTCTATTTCTCCCCTTCTTTTCCCTGACCCGGCTTGGTTTCTGAATCGGTCGTCTGAACATCTCCGGCGTCTTTCGTTTCTGATGTGAGCGCGTCGTTGGCCTCTTCCGGCGCCAATACCTTCACCCGAAGTGCGGCTTCCGAGGCAAATGGAGATAAAGGAAAATCCTGGATAACATTTTTATACTGCCCCACCGCTTCGGCAACATTTTCATCGGCTTCCGCGATCTTCGCCAGCTCAAAGACTACCTGATCTTTATTTAACGCATGTGGATTCGCCAGCACCGCGTCAAAAGCCTTCATAGCGGCCTCTCGGTTGTCATTCAGTAAATAGGCCAATCCCAACCGCTGCTGGACTAATCCAACAAAGATATGATCTTGTCCATATTCTTTGACCAATGAAGTATACACATCTATTGCCTCTTGGTATTTTTTTTCCTCCATCAAACTGTTCCCTAATAAAAACGAGGAGACCCCTGCGCTAGGTGTTCCTGGGAATTGCTCAAGAATGTCTTTGAACATACTGGAGGCTTTTTGAATATTCTCTTGGCCCCTTTTGACATCATCCAGTGGACGATCCAAATAGACGGTTTGTGCTTGACCCTCTAATTCCCAGGCCTGCTCTTGATTGTGTTGGCTAAGCCAACCCAGCGTCACAATCGCCACGATCACAACCAGGGCCAGAAAAATTCCTCCCCATACCAGAGCTCGATTTTCTTCCACAAAAAACAGAAACCGTTCCTTGCTCGACAGAAACTGAGCTTGTTCGACCATTGAAGATTTATTGGTAAGGTCTTTAATTTTATATCCCATAAATATTTTTCCCTCTCGTCACTAGGACAACCACATAATTTTTTCTCACATGAGGTGTGCAGCCTTATACCCACGTGCCCTGGTCATGTCAAACAGTATTCCACACTATTCACTTTGGGTTGACAAGGCCTAACTCCCTGTTATAATAGAAAAAATTAAAGCGTTTTTAATTTTCTAGGCGGATAGCTCAGTTGGCAGAGCGCTGCCTTTACACGGCAGATGTCGCAGGTTCGATCCCTGTTCCGCCTACCAACGATTATCTTGGCATATGGTCTTCCTGATCTGATATATTACGAAATTCGTCATCAACTCGATTTCCTCTTTGAATGAATGCGTGGGCTATTTGCCCAAGATCAAAAAAAAATTCGGGGCCGTCGTTCAGCTAGGTTTAGGACGCCAGATTGTCAATCTGGAGGTCGCGGGTTCAAATCCCGTCGGCCCCGCCATCCCTCATCTCTCAGTTGTTTATTATCAGTATCAATTTCCCCTGTTTAGATTCGGACCAGCCTAAAGGAGGTCGAAACACAGCCTATGACCTTTGCTGCCAATCCTTCTGAATTCTTTGGGTCCTTGGGCCTACTTTCAATTGTCATTCTTTTTGTCCTGTCAATTTTTTCCGTGATTTCATGGGGAATCATCGTGAACCGATTCAGGCGCTTTGGTCGAATTCGGCAAGAAGAATCACAATTTTTACAATTGTACGAACAAAATCCTATTGACCAGCAAACTTTAAGAAGCCAGGCTCAAACATTCGCTTATAGCCCAAGCTCAGCGGTTTATTTGGGCATTACCGATCGCTTGCCCGAATCCTCCGATCTCTTCACCTCGCGACCTCCCATGGAGGCAAAACCCGCAGAGCGCTCCCCCAACCGACAGTACCTAGAAAAGGTCAGTCAATACATCATCCAGAACCAAATCAGCCAACAGGAAGCCTATTTGCCATTTTTGGCGACCACAGGAAATCTGACTCCGTTTATTGGTCTCCTAGGAACAGTCTTGGGCATTATCAATGCCTTCCATGAAATCGGTGTTCAAGGTTCCGCAAGTATTGCCGCAGTTGCTCCTGGAGTCTCTGAAGCGCTCGTGGCCACCGCTGCCGGACTATTTGCCGCAATTCCTGCCGTAATGGCCTACAACTATTTTCTTTCTAGAATTCGGAAAATGTCCTTCAGAGTTGAAGCGTTTACCATTGAATTTCTCAATACGGTAGAAGAATCCGAAAAAGCCTTTGAGGTGGAAGTAACCCGATGACCATTGGATCAAAGCCTCGACAATTTCTCTCTGAAATCAACGTTATCCCTCTCGTCGATGTCGTCTTGGTTCTCCTGGTGATTTTCATGGTTACCGCCCCGATGCTACATCGTGGGTTAGACATTAACCTCCCTACCACGACTGCCAATAATATTAAAGCTGAAGAACGCTTGGTTGTGACGATTCAGCGGGATCACACCTTATCCCTCGGCAACGACACCATTAGCCTGGTGGGTCTACGAGCCAAACTTCAAGAAGCCAAAGCCTCAAATCCATTGATTTCCGTGTATCTGCGGGCGGATCAAACGGTTCCCTATGGAACCGTGGTGCAGGTCATGGATGAAGTCAAAGGGGCCAAAATTGAACGTCTCGGAATGATTACCGGCCCGAAGACTGAAACGATAATCGAGGAAGAGACCATCGGGATTTCCCGCTAAGCTTTCGACCAATGGGACATGCTGAATCCCCAAGTCTAATCTCCCTTGGGCTCGCTGCTGACGTTTCTCAAGAAGACTCCTCATTCCGTTGGGGTCTTGCCACCTCAGGTCTTCTCCATGCCCTCGTCATAATCATGGCCGTGTTCTTACGATTTCAATCCACAGTTGAGGAACCTTTCCGGGCCATCGATGTGACTCTTATTTCTTTTCCAGAAGCGCAGACTCCAGCTCCAAGCCAAAAAAAATCTTCCCCCACGGCGCCTCCTCAACAAAAATCCCAGCCAACTAAAGCAAAACCAACAAAGACCCAACCAATAGAAGCCACGCTTCCTCCCTTGCCAGTCCCAACTGCCTCCGAGCGATTATCGGAATTTTTGGAAGGTGCGGTTGGCTCAATCCTGGTGCCTAACAAACAAGAAATGGCTTCTCCAGCATCACCTCCCCAAATAACCGTACCATCTCCCTCGAAAGACCAGTCACCATTAATTGAAAACCTTCGAATGCCCCCTACTGCTCCAAAATTTTCGCGCCCAGAACGCTTACAATCCTCCCAACCGTTACCCGTTCCCAAAACTTATACAGCGCCGTCTCCCAAACACACTACGCCACTCACAAAGGTTCCTCCCGAGCCTCAAGAATCGGAATCACGAGCTCAGCCCCCTGAAATTGAACCAGCTGTCAAACTAGCTCCTGTGCTACCTGAATTGAGTTCGGTGACCCCGTTTAAGAGGTCCCAAAAAGAGATAAGACCCAACGACGCTTCCCCTTCAAGCAATCTTGAGGAATCTCTCAAACGGACAATCCCAACAATACCGATACCTGCACCAACTCCAAAAATCAAAAGACAGCCCAAGGCCTTCACCCCACAACAGGAAAAATCTTTCGTTCCTGAAATGTCCGCTCCTCAATTAGCCCAAATCTCTCCATCCCCACCACTGGAAAAACCTCCCCAACGTGAGAAAATGTCAGATATGATGAAGCAGTTACTGGAAGAAGCGACAGTTCCAACTTTGAAACCGTCTCCAGCCTTCTCACTCCCTCAACAACCGGTGGCCTCTTCTTCCGTACCGACCCAACCGGTTCAGTCGGAAATGGATCAACGAATTGCTAAATTATCCATTCCCAACGTCGCACCGGTCGAATCAATAAAAGAACGCTTCCAACAGCTCGAGGTGCAGCCAACCTCAAAAACAGGCGACTCTTCGTCTCAGGCTTCTCCTGGCAAAAACCAATATCTGGCGATGGTCGAGGACAAAATTGACCACGAGTGGAGGGCCCTTCCACTTGTAACAAACCCTCCAGTCGTGGTTCTCAAATTCCGCATTTCCCGATTTGGAGAAATTTCTAATATTCACATTGATGAAAGTTCAGGAAATGGGAACTACGATTCCGCGGCCCAACGAGCGGTGTCTGCCGTTAACCCTTTACCACCTTTTCCACCCGATATTTCGGAATCATTCTTCGAGGTACGGTTTCGATTCATCAAAAAAGATTAGAAGGACACCGGCTTAATTATGAAGAAAGCACTCAAGCCTCTGTATGGCATCCTGGTTCTTATCGCGTTTTCTCTTATTTCCGTATTACCGGCCTCTCTTCGGGGAGAGGAAGCGGATCTCAAAGCCACACGTTTAGAGTTCCAAAAAATCCCGATCTGGGTGATGGGGTTCTCTCCCGTTCAACGGGATACGGGGCTTTCAGAACAAATCGAGTCTCAAGTCGCATCGGTCCTTAAAGCAGACCTCAAACGCTCACAAATATTTTCGGTTGCTGAATTACCTTCCGCCAAAGGGGATTTTTCTGACAATAAATGCATGAGTCTTTCTTCAAATTTGGCACCGCACTTCCAAAAGGTGACGGTCTCCACCTGGGGGAGAATAGGAGTAGGAGGAACATCGACCGGAGTCCAGGGACTCATCCTTGATGCCTGCGCATTTGACCCCGGACAACAGGATGTGTTGACCGGGAAACGGTACTTTTCGCTCAAAACGACAGAAACCCTCACTCGCTTAATGGCCCATCGGTGGGCAGACGAACTGGTCTATCGGTATACCGGCGAGCAGGGTATTGCCAGAACGAAAATCGCATTTGTAGGTCAAAAAGAGAATGGACGAGAGCTCTTTGTCATGGATTATGATGGATATGATCCGCAACAGGTCACCGCTGACGGGTATTTAAACCTCATGCCTACCTGGGCCCCGGACCGGAAATCACTTATTTACACCGCGTATCGTGATCGCAAACAACTGATTATGAAAAGGGAGCTGGCTACCGGTCGCGAGGAAGTTTTGGTCTCGCCAGCCAGCCTGAACATTACGGCCACCTTTGCTCCTGATGGAAAATCTATCACCTATTCCGCCGCCCAAGATGGCAACTCGGATATTTATCAGATAGAATTGGACAGTAGAAGCGCCAAGCAGTTAACCTCCCACAATAGCGCAGATTTGTCCCCGTCTTGGTCTCCCGACGGGCGGCACTTGGCCTTCACCTCAGATCGCGGAGGCCGCCCCCAAATTTACATTATGGATGCCGATGGGTTGAACACCCGTCGATTAACCTATGACGGAGACTACAACGCGGCGCCAGCCTGGTCTCCCAAGGGGGATTGGATTATTTATGTGTGCCGGGTGCCAAGCGAAGGATTTAAATTATGCCGCATCAGCCCGAATGGTGAACAACGGAAACAAATCACCAACGGGCAAAGCATTGACGACTCGCCATCCTGGGCTCCAAATGGCCGGCATATTGTCTTTAGTTCGATTCGAAGAGGAGAGAGTCAATTGTACATCATCACTAGCGAGGGAGCAGGATTGGAGAAAATTTCCTTGGCAGGCGAACATCTCAGCTCGCCCTCCTGGTCGCCATTTCAACCATAATGAACAAGACAACAACCGTGATAGTCCAAAAAAGGAGTCGTTCCATGCGCCCAGCCATTCATGTGATTTCACTACTTGGCATTCTCAGTCTTTCACTCGTCAGTATGTCGGGATGTGGGGAAAAACGGATCCACGTCTCCACCGCTTCCGGTGCCCCAGGCGAAGAGACCGTGGCTTCAACATCAGGCACCGATACAACGGGATTAACAGGAGGCTCGATTGACGAATCTTCCCTGTCAGGGCAAGGCACTTCCATCGAGGAAGTTCGGACAGATGCCATTCAACCAATCGCCCCAGTCGATCCTCTAAATTTTGCCTACGACCCCACCCATATGGATGAATCGTTCAAACAGAACCTCCAAGCTGGCATTCCTTCTGACAAAGACTCTGAATCTGGCACCGACAATGCCAGTTCATTGACGCCGTTCAACGATGGGAATGACATCTCAACTCAATCCAGTTCTTCAATCATAAACGGTTCACCTCAAGACCAAACAGGGACGTCCCCCCTCACCTCCCAGACGGAATTTCAAAATGATCTCTCCAATTTGCCAAGGGACACGGAACCAATTCCGGAAACTTTTCAAGTAGCGAAAGCTGAACCGTCAGAGATCATTCGAGAGCAGTTGGATAAAATTCAAGAGGAAGAATTGGCCACAGTATCTGCTGGCTTAGAGGATGTATTTTTTCAATTTGATAGCTGGTCTCTCACCGCAGAAGCTAAGGATTCTCTCGAACGAGACATGGCGTGGCTCACCAACGATCCCTCCTCACTTTTAATTATTGAAGGACATGCCGACCAGCGTGGAACGCAGGCCTATAACATGGTGCTTGGGAAAAAACGAGCCATGGCTGTTCGGGATTTTCTCTCTCAATTAGGTGTTGATCCTTCACGATTGACCGTTATTTCTTATGGGAAAGACAAGCCCTTTTGCCAGGACATCACAGAAGTGTGCTACCAATTGAACCGACGGGGGCATTTGCTTGTTCAAAATTAGCAACCCCTTCAATCGACCAGTTTTCGTAAACCATGGAGGAATAATTACAGAGTGAACATAGGGCTGACCTTGCAAAATGTTTCAAGACGGTGGCCATCATCTTCTTCTCTCAAGTGGGTAGTGGCATGTGGCGTCTGCAGTTTGTTGGCTACCGGTTGCGTGGCACAACAAGCCGACCTTGCCCGGATTCAAAAGGATTTAGAACTACAAATTGCCAAAATCAAAAATGAAAAACAGGCTCTTGGCTTACAGGTTGATGAAACTAAAGCGCAACTCATCAAGATGAATGAGGAGGCGCAAAAAACTCGAGGCAATCTGGCTTCTATTAATCAAAAAGCCACGCTCCTCCAAGAAAAAGATGTAGCCAGTTTATACGGAAAGCTTGAAGAAGTTGAAAAAAGTGTCCAAGACCTCAAAAAAGACTTTACGAACCAAACCGGCATTTTGAAATCTGATGTTCAATCGATTCAATCAACCATTCAAACGCATGGGGAAGACCTACAAACGGCGAAAACCCACAATACCACCCTCGCCCAACAGGTGGATGAAAATAATCAAGTGTTAACCACGAACATGGGCGAATTTCAGAATTCCCTTGCCCAATTTAAGGAAACGCTGACCAGCCTCGGAACGACGATTGGACAAGTCCAAACAGATTTGTCAGGACAACGGCAGGACCTCGGAACCGTGCAATCTCGCACAGAAGAACTGTCTGGATCGATGCTTCAGGTTCAGGGAGGGCTAGAGAAATCGGGAACGCTGTTCAGTGGCCGACTTGAAGAACAATCAAGGCAAGTCACTCAGCTGCAAAATCAGGTCAATTCCCTGCAAGACAAACTCACCGCCGATACCCAAGCCCTTCGGGCCTATCTGGAACAAGACGTGAAAGCAGCCATGGCCAGGTTAGTCGCCGATATTGACACCAACCAAGGCCCCATGCTTGCGCAGATTGATTCCTTACAAAAAGATATGGAAGCTCTGGGAACGCACATACAAGCGGATGCCTCTCACATACAAGATCTTTCCCAATCAGTTCTCAAGCTTCGCGAAGCCCAGGAAGTCATGGGGAGTTTACTCGGGAAACGCGGAGATGAAATTATTCAACATTCAGGGCGACTTACGGAACGCCTAAATACGGTTGAAACACACCAAACCGCACTGACCGAACAACTCCAATCCAATACCCAAAAAACATCAGCCCATCTGACCGAGGTCAATGCCAGCCTCAACTCCATCTCTCAAGCTCTTGACCAAACCAGGCAATCACTCTCCAGTCGCTTGGCCAAGCAAGAAGAGACGGGCCAAGCACTCAACCAGACAATTCAACAATTCCAACAGATGAAACGAGACACACAAGACCAAATACAACAAGTGCAGGCCGCCAACCAGCTCACAGATCAACTCAACCAGACGGTTGAGCACCTACGCTCACGATTACAAGATCTGGAAACTCATCAATCTGGGCTGGTGGGGAAAATTGACTCTGACACCCAACTGACCAATACACACCTTCAAGAAGTCAACGGCGGAATCCAATCAGTCGCCCAAGCACTGGAAAATGTCAGTTCGAAGCTCAATGCTCGCATTGAAGGCCAAGAACAGCGACTAAATCGAGCCATGACCTCTTTCCAACAAGTCCAGGGTACGGCTGATACCTCACACACCAATCTGACTCACCTCAATCAGTTAACAGAAACCGTCAATAAATTGCGTGATGTGATTAATACCATTGGGACCAAATTAGGCGAGCGGGTGGACCAGCATGAAGACCGCTTGGGCCAATTAGCCCAAAGAGTCAATCGCTTGCAAAGCTCCAAACAACAAAAATAGGGTAAATCATCACTTAATATTCCCAGGGAAAGTCCGAGTATATCTCTAAACCGTCACGTATCCCTTTGTCTAAACTCCCTGGCAATTGATATAATGGGATGTCCCCAGGCATTGGGTTCATTGATACCAGGTATAAATTTTTTGCCAAGCCCGTAATCGCATGACTCACACAATTTCTAAAACGGCCATTTGGATAGGGATAGCTCTCACGGGCGGATGGGGTTGCGCTTCCGAACCCAATCTGACGGATATCCAAAAACAAGTCCAAACACTCATTATTCAACAAGAGGCCTCCCACAAGCAGGGACAGCAAACTATCGACCGCATAGAGACAGTTGAATCGCAATTGGACGAACATGATTTTTTAGTGGGAGAACTCATCAAAACAGAAGAAGAGGCCAGCCTGGACACCCGCCACCTTCTGGAGAAGCTCGAACGGACCAGTGCCATGCTCCGAGAGCAAATAGAACAAACCCGCTCCACCACTCAACGCCGAGATCAAGATCTGTCCATTCGGGTAAAGGCTCTGGAAGGCCGCATAGACAACGTGATCCATCAACCTCGTTCTGTGTCAGAGTCGCCTGAAGTCGCTACCCCTAACCCCACAAGCCCTTCTCCTGATCCGAAAGAGACCCAGACGGGAACCCCCACAGTACCTGCATCCCCTGGAGAGAGCACAGGAAGGGAAAATGAGGCCTCGGCCTTTCGGTCAGCCTATAAGGTTTTTCTCAACGGAAAGTATGACCGGGCCTCGGTGGAATTCCAACGATTTGTCACAAACTATCCTTCGACCACATTAACCCCTCAAGCCTATTACTATCTTGGGGAATCGTTCTATGTGCAAAAACACTACGACCCTGCCAAGCAAGCCCTGGAACAAGTCGTCAGCCGCTATCCAAGCAGCAAATACCGGAGCCACGCCTTATACAAGCTCGGACATATCATGATGGAGACCGATCAGCGATCAAAAGCTCAGGAATTGTGGAACTCCATCATCCAAGAGTATCCAGATTCACCGGAGTCCACCCAAGCGAAAGAACAATTAAAAAAATCCGGGTTGTCTTGATTCTCTGCAAGTCTTCGCTTCCTTTTTTTCACACTAATCACCTCGTGTTTGGAATTCCATGCTTTCGACCGTAACTGGAAAAGTTCAAATTCTTCCAGATACCGTGTCATGTCGCATTGCCGCAGGAGAAGTGGTTGAACGGCCCGCCTCCGTGGTGAAAGAACTCATTGATAACAGCCTGGATGCTGGCAGCACGTTGATCACCGTTGAAATCGAAGAAGGTGGTCGACGAGTCATTCGCGTCATGGATAATGGGGCAGGCATGACCCGAATGGATGCCCAACTGGCCTGTCAACGTTTTGCAACCAGCAAGCTTCGATCCGAGGAAGATCTCTTGACGCTCATGACATTGGGTTTCCGGGGTGAAGCCCTTCCCAGTATCGCCTCCGTTTCTCGTTTTTGCTTGAAGACGGTTCCTCCCGAAAGTACCCTTGGCACCCAAACCCAATCCATGGGGGGTGGGGCATGGGAGGTGCGAGACTATACCGGGTCTCAAGGCACCCAGGTGGAGGTGCGAGACCTATTCTTTAATACCCCCGGGCGGCTGAAATTTCTCAAGACCGTTCCCACAGAATTTTCTAAAATCTGTTATGTCATTCAACAAGCCGCGGCAGTGCACCCAGGGGTCCACTTTCGATTACGCCATCAGAATCATAAGGTGCTGGAGTACCCTGCCGTGCCAACGCTGCAAGATCGATTATTGCAGATCTACGGACCGGAATTCCTTGAACGCTTTCTCCCCGTCAGCTATAACGCCGGTTCATTTCAACTCACAGGGTTTACCGTCAGTCCTCACCATGCACGAACGTCTCGTGCGCCCCAGGAAATTTTCGTCAATGGCCGCCCTATAAAGAATACGACCGTTTCCCATGCGGTGCATGAAGCCTATGGATCATTTTTACCAAAAGGAAGACATCCACAATTTATCGTATTTATCCATCTTGATCCCCAGACAGTCGATATCAATGTCCACCCGACCAAACGGGAGGTTCGCTTCTCTCATCCAGAATTCATTCATACGGGCGTTCTCCGTGGCATCAAAGCCCTCTTTTTCACGCAACCCTCCCCCGACACCATCCCAAATGATCCCAACGAGAAGCCTGTTCAAGTTGCTCCCCATCCGCATCCTGCCAGGCCAACATCCAGGTCACTAAACGTCGCGCCGGCTCCATTCCAAACCGTTTCTGCATTCCCTGGAGCAGGCACAAATAGGCCTGCCCCCCTCTCGCTTTTTGTTCAAGAGCCGCCTTCTGTCTACCCAGGCAAGGAGCAGTCATATGAGGTGTATCCTCTCGGGCAGATTCATCACACCTATCTACTCGGACAGATCAATCAGGATGTCTTCATTGTCGATCAACACACCGCCCACGAGCGCGTACGCTTTGAGAGACTGTTTCGGTCGTGGAAGAAAAGAGAAATTCTCCAACAACGCTTACTCATCCCTGAGCCGGTTGAACTTCTTCCCCACCAAGGAGAATTATTGGAAGAATGGCAACCCGTCCTGGCTCAAGCCGGATTGGAGGTGGAGCGATTTGGAACCACGTCTTATGTGGTGCGAGCCATTCCAGCCCTGTTGGGGAATATATCCGTCGGTTCCTTGCTCCTGGAATTATTAGACGAACTCTCCGAGTGGCAATCAACAGATGCGTTGGACAACACGATTAAACCCATCCTGGCCACCATGGCCTGTCAAAGTGCCGTTCAAGCCGGACGACCCATGACGCAACCGGAAATCACAATCCTTTTACAAGACTGGGCACAGGAAAACTTTCCGATGACCTGCCCCCATGGAAGGCGAGTGGCCATTCGACATACCTTGGAAGAATTGCACACGATGTTTGCCCGACCATTGAAATAATGCTCATTCGCTGATGTTTCATGAAACAGACCGACATCATCACAGCATGGAAACCCGTCGTCGCCATTGTGGGACCAACGGCCATCGGAAAAAGCCGGATCGGCATTGAGGTCGCTAAAACATTCAACACCGAAATTTTAACGGCAGACTCCCGACAGGTCTATCGGGGCATGGACATCGGTACGGATAAACCCTCGCTAGCGGAACAACAAGGTATTCCTCATCGCTTAATTGACCTCGTCGATCCAGACCAATCCTTTAACGTAGGCGACTTCCGGCAGCATGCCACCCAAGACATTGCCCGCCTTCATCGTCAAGGCCTCCTGCCTCTTGTCATCGGTGGCACCGGGTTCTATATCCGAGCCCTCTTGAGAGGTCTTTGCCCTGGGCCACCCGCCAATTGGCTTATTCGGAATGAATTAGCCCAAGAAGCCAAAGCTCAAGGGCCAGCCTTTCTTTATAAAAAACTTCAGCAGGTGGATCCCGATCTTGCGCAACGACTGCATCCCAATGACCAGCCCAAGATCCAGCGCGCGCTTGAAGTGTATCGCATACTAGGCACACCGCTTTCGGTGATGCAGCAGCAACACCGATTTGACGACACTCCGTATCCATCCTTGTTGATTGGGCTTACGATGGATCGCCAGGCCCTCTATCAGCGAATTGAAGCTCGCGTAGAATGGGAAATTCACAAAGGACTGGTGGAAGAGACTCAACGCCTCATGGATCAAGGATTTCTTCGAGAACTTGGTTCCATGAAAGGGCTGGGCTATCGACAATTTTCGGGATACCTGGCTGGCGACTATTCTTATGAAGAAGCTGTCCGGTTATTAAAACGCGATACCCGTCACTTTGCCAAACGGCAAATAACCTGGTTTCAGAAAGAATCCGGCATCCAGTGGATCACATTGAAAGAATCAGATATCCCTGATCGAGCGGCCGCCAAAATCGTGGACCACATCAACCAGTTTCTCAAGACCTTCGCAAATACACCATTTCCTGCGGAAGCAACGGCCAATTCAGAATCCAGCCATTTTTCAGGTTAACCATACAGAGCAGTTCATGATACAATGCGGAAAACTTTACTCCTTTGAAACATGGAATGCTCCTCATTAGTTCGGCCTCAAACCAGTATACCACCGAAACCACATGTCCTTCCCTTGTGATCAGAGAGACCTTCTCACATGACGGAGACGAGTGAGTGAATACTAAACGTCCCTCTCCGCGGACCCCACGGGCCCACATCGGAATTATCGGAGGCAGCGGACTGTATCCAATGGACGGGTTTACCAACCTCAAAGAAGTTCGGATGACCACCCCGTTTGGGAAACCTTCTGACGCCATCATTCTGGGGACCTTTCATGGCATGCGAGTCGCCTTTGTGGCTCGCCACGGTCGAGGACACCGCACTCTGCCTTCCGCCATAAATTATCGCGCGAATATTCATGCCCTCAAAGCCCTAGGTGTAACACAAGTATTTTCCGTCAGCGCCGTGGGAAGCATGAAGGAAACCATCCGACCGGGGGATTTTGTCCTGCCTGATCAATTCATTGATCGAACTACTCAACGTGACAACACATTTTTCGACCAAGGCCTCGTCGCACATGTGGCCTTCGCCGATCCCCTGTGTGGGGCCTTGTCGACTGTTTTGGAAAAGGCAAGCCAGGGGGTCTCCGTGAAGGTACACCGCCCTGGAACATACCTCTGTATTGAAGGGCCACAATTTTCTAGTCGGGCAGAATCGTTTCTTTATCGGCAATGGGGTGTGGATGTCATTGGCATGACAAATATTCCGGAAGCCAAATTGGCTCGTGAAGCCGAACTGTGTTATGCCACCCTTGCCCTGGTGACGGATTATGATTGCTGGCACGAAACGGAAGAGGCCGTTTCCGTGGGGGCCATCTTGTCCATCATGCATCAAAATGTCGAAACCGCAAAAATTGTCCTGCGGCACGCGCTAGAACTGGCAAAAGACCTTGGGCCTTGCTCGTGTCAGACCGCATTAGAACACGCCGTCATCACCCCGCTTGATCGAATGAGCCCGACTTTGCGAAAGCGGTATCAGGTCCTGTTAAGGCGCCATTTATCGACCACCCTTCACTCCAAGAAAAGGTCTTAAGTCATTATGGGAAATTTATTAGTTGTAGGGTCCGTGGCCTTTGATTCTGTACGAACACCCTTTGGCGAAGCCTCGAATGTGCTGGGAGGATCCGCCACGTATTTTTCCACTTCGGCCAGTTTTTTCACAGACGTGAATCTCATTGCCGTCGTTGGCGAAGATTTTCCAAATGAACATCTTGATTTTCTGCGTAGTCGAGGCATCAACCTGGACGGTTTAGAGCAACGGCCTGGCAAAACGTTCCGATGGCGAGGAGAATATTCCTACCAACTCAACGAAGCCCAAACCCTGGAAACACATCTCAATGTTCTAGAAACGTTTCGGCCGAAAATTCCTGCCAGCTATACCACGCCATCCGCCTTGTTTCTGGGCAATATTGATCCCGAGTTACAACTGGATGTCTTGAATCAAGTGAAACGGCCATCCATCGTGGCCTGCGATACCATGAACTTTTGGATTGAGGGGAAACGGGACGCATTATGGAAAGTCCTCGAACATATCGATATCCTCGTCATCAATGACGGGGAAGCCCGCGCGTTGGGCGACGACGCCAACCTCGTACAAGTGGCGAAACGGATCTTATCGCGTGGCCCAAAAACCCTGATCATTAAACGCGGAGAATATGGGGTCTTGATGTTTCATCAGCAGGGAATTTTTGGGGCGCCAGCCTATCCGCTGGAAGCGGTAAAAGATCCAACCGGCGCAGGCGACACCTTTGCCGGAGGCTTTATGGGGTACCTCTCCGCCACAGAAAATTACTCAGAAGCTGGGCTTCGACAGGCCATTATTTTTGGGAGTGTCATGGCCTCTTTCAATGTGGAGGAATTTAGCCTAGACCGACTCAGGCATTTGACCCGTGAAGACATTGATGAACGATATACATCCTTCAAACATCTGACTCATTTTGAGGATTTGTCATAGGCCTCAGGATTGCGCTACGCACACCTTGGCCACATGACGTGTGTTTTCTCATGGCAATTCAATCAACATGAATACCGGAAAGGCCTTCCTCATTCAGGATAACGCCATGGAAACTCTTGGTGGATTATTCCAACAGACTCGGGAACGACAAGGCTTGTCCTTGGAGCAGATCGCTTCCAGAACTCGCATTCAACAGCGCCATCTTCAAGCGCTTGAGGAAGAGGATTTCGCAAGCCTTCCGGCCAAAGTATTCGCCAAAGGATTTGTGCGGTCTTATGCACGTTCGTTGGGACTGGATGAAGATGAGGCCCTTCAGCTTTTCCTGACCTCATCCAGCAATTTTTATGATCGCACCCAAGAAGAACAACAGCACGTCCAGGTCACATTACAAGCAGCCCATCGCAAACGATTCAATTGGAATCTTGTTGTCATTCTTTTTCTGGTCATCGGAGGAGTACTCTTTTATCTGTTACCTGAACAACAAGAAATCCTCCCACCCACACCTGAATCCGAAACTCCCTTACGAATCAATGAAAAAGAGGAGGAAGCCATACTGGAACCTACGCCCTCCCTTGAAGAATCACCCGCCAGCGTCTCACCAGAAGCCCCTGTCGAGACCATACCACGGCCCTCTTCACCTTCCTCTGCCATTGCGCCTTCACCGCCCACCCCCGAACCTCAACCCTTATTACCTAGCTTCCCTATTTCCCCCGTCCCTGAAAAGGCCGCAGGGCCAGGCGGATCACTGGTCCTAGAAATCGAAGCCACACAACTGACCTGGGTGGTGGTGCAGTCTGATGACCAAGCTCCACACGAGGCCTTATTACAACCTGGACAACAGATCACCTGGAAAGCGAATACACAATACTTGCTCACGTTAGGCAATGCTGCCGGTGTGGTCATCCGGCTCAATGGAGAATCACAAGGTCCATTTGGAAAACCGGGTCAGGTGGTCCGAAACATTCGCTTGAAACCCTAATGGTATGAAACGAACCATTATGGCTCCACCTAATCCACCCCTCCCCTCGCCGACCAAGTTTTCGATTCAGTTGCAAGCCCCTCATTTACTGGACAAAGCTAGGAAAGCTTTAGTCCGGGCCATTGCACCCTCCTCCAATTTTCGAGTGGGAGCGGCCATCTTAGGCCGCGATGCAAAAGTCTTTACGGGATGCAACATTGAAAGTCCGGTCTATCTGGGGGTCTGTGCCGAACGGGTCGCTCTCTTCAAAGCCCTTTCCGAAGGAGCCCGTGAGTTTGTCGCACTGGCCATTGCGTGCGAAGGCCCCATACCCTTATTGCCATGCGGAACCTGCCGCCAACTTCTGTGGGAATTTGCGCCAAAGCTCAGAATTGTTGTCGAAGAACAAGGCACGGTTAAAGGGTACTACCTCCAGGATCTCCTTCCTCTTCCATTTGAACGCCATGGCCGGGGACCATTCAGAAAGACATAAACATGCTCTGTCTTGAATAACTCTTTTCCCTTTCTTGACAGGTCAAAAAACCGATTGATATGATAAAAAGGTTTGGGTGGCTTAGGGACCCCTCTTCAGGTCACTGCCCTTCAAACGACACCAACCAAGAAAAAAGGAAAAGGGAGCGATAATGCTCCCAGTGGTTTTTACGGTCTTATCAATTCTGTTTAACCTAGGAGGCTTACATGACGTTTTCGATGAAAGTGCTTGGAACCTTAACCGCCGCCATGTTTTTGACCACTGGCTTGGCCATTGCCGGACCAGAAAAAGATCCACTTCCAGCCCGCGTTCCGGCTGATAAACGTAGTGAAGCTAAAAAAGACAAGTCCCCCATATACGAGAAAGCAGAAGCTGCTTCGCCAGAGATTGTGGCGGAAGGCAAAGCCTTGTTTGAGGGAAAAGGGACCTGCGTGAACTGCCATGGCAAAGATGGCAATGGCCAAGGGCCGGCAGGAGCCGTCTTAAACCCGGGGCCACGGGATTTTACCAATTGCAAATTCCACAAGAAACGGAAAGATGGCGAACTCATGTGGGTGATCAAGAATGGTAGCCCGGGCACAGGGATGGTTCCCATGGTCCCAACCACCATCAGTGAAGAAGAAGCCTGGAAGGTCATTGCTTACGAAAGAAGTTTCTGTAAAGAATAACTAAATATTCGTGATCTTCGTGAAAACCCCCCGCCGGGCTCAGTCCGGCTGGGGGTTTTTTTTTGAAAAAAACCTTAGTCCCTACCAAGAATGGCGTTTCCCCGTTGACACCATTCAAATCGCTTGACTAGACTCAACTTGGTAGAAGGCCACCCATACCACTATTCGTCAATCAAATTTCTAGAGAAGGAGAGCATTGTCATATGGCCAAACGACGATCACTTCAGGAAGACGCCATGTCTCTAAAAACCAAGGTCACCAAATCCCTAGCAAGTAGTGATAATCCTGAGGGAGATTTAACCATACGGTCATTGCGAAAACGGTTACGACGAGTACAACGAAAGGTCCGAACAGCCAAACGGCGCGAGGAACAGCGAAAGTCCAAGAAAGCCGTGGCAGAGGCATAAAAATCTGCAGATCGAGTCTGAAAAGAATTTGGAGGAATTGAGGCATGCAGGACGACCAAAAAAATATCGATGATGCATTTTCAGATAAAACGGAGGAGTTTGTCTCGTTGGAAGGCAAAAAAACCTTGCCGCAAGACAAGCTAGTAGATGAAGTCTCAGAAGCCATCACGGCGGAAGCTGATGAAGAAACAACAGACACCGTCGCTTCTGCTGAAACCGAAGCAGGCGAAGAACAAGAAGAGGAGTTGGTCGAAGAGCAGGTCAAAGATGAAATCGATATTCAGATCGATCTCTTGAATGACTCCGAATGGGTCGTCCGACGCGAAGCAGTAATTACCCTGGGCGAAATGGGTGATGAACGCTGCGTCGAGCCTCTGGTTCGATGCCTTCGAGACGGAGATTGGCAGGTTCGAGACGCCGCAGTTGAATCCATCGCCATGATTGGCTCGCCAGCAGTGGAACTGCTACTCCGCTATATACGAGACTACGATGCTCGGAAATCAGTGATTAAAGTGCTGGGGAAGATCAACGATGAACGCGTCCTTGATCCGTTAATTTCGATGCTTCACAATGATGAGTTTAAAGACGATGCCACCTGGGCGCTTGCAGAACTTGGACAACCGGCTGTTGGACGATTACTCGAATGTCTGAAGAATCAAGACGAAGTTATCAGAAAACAGGCCATTCTCGCTCTAGGAGAGATTAAGGATTCCAGTAGCGTTGATTTATTGATCGAACGATTGCAGGACCCTGACTGGTTTATCCGACTCTCATCAGCAGCCGCGTTAGAAAAAATTGGAGATCCTCGTGGCCGTGAGGCGATCAAACCCTTGATCAAAGATCCAGACCTGGTTGTCCGCTTACGAATCGAACGCATGTTGGCAGCCTGGAAAAAGCAGGCCGTCACGGCTTAATTCCTGATTAACCAACATGGGTTAAATATCCCAGACCCCTCAATTGCATGGACAATTGAGGGGTCTTTTTATGAGATGAGTCCTCTCACTCCTTCCCGACCTCTCTAAAATTCGACATGGGGTATCATCGAAAGGATGGCCAGACGTAAACAAATCCGGATAAGAGAGCACGGGAAGAAACAAAGAACGCAACTGGCTGGCTAATTGAACGACTTGATCAAGGCATAACGGATTGCAACTCTTGACGAAGTTCGTCCAACACATGAGGAGGAAGGTTATGGCCTTGAGCCAGGCTTTGCTGAGCCTCTCGAACCTTCTGTTTAACTATTTGAATTTTTTGAGCCAAGGGGCCTTGAGGGTCTAACTCAACCGCTTGATCTAAATGGTGAAGCGCGCGTTCAAACTCTCCTGAAGCTTCTTCGAAATGATGATCTAACAAATACGCCCGCCCTTCCAAAAATCCGTCTTTTGCTGCCAACATTTGTCGCTGCAAATTGGTGTCCTGATCATATCCAATCGTGTTCTCCAAGACCTGCCCAGACAAATCCCGCAATCGTTGCTTCACGACATCCGGTTTTTGCCCCGTGTAATAGCCCAATCCAAATACAATACCGAGCAGGATCAACATTCGTAAGATTTTCATAGAAGACCTCGCCGGTTCAGAATGAACCCCGCTCCTCGTTGAATGGACATAGAACCTTTCTCACTCCATCCACAAGACTGGAAGGAAAAAAGTTTCGATTGTGGAGAAAACGATGAGACAGGGGATGCCGCACCCTACTTCAATCGATGTTATCACTGCATCGCGGAAGGTACAACCGTGATACTGGGTGCCCCATAGCCTCCGGCTCACGGAGTCAGCCTACCCCGCATCGGCCCCAAATACTTTAGACATGCCAATAGATTCAGGCCAGCTTTTCGTTTTGTGCCTTCACTTCATCCGAAAACAACGGCGTATACGCGCGATTCACATATTCTTTGAGCATGCGACGGGCACTGAACCGTGGAGCAGACGTCCGAATAGAATTTTTGACGACAGTGCACCACCCATGCGGAACGCCATCAAGGCCCCGGTCGTAATACAACGGAATCACGTCGTTTTCAAGAACGGCATAGAGACCGGCCATATCCAGTGCATCCTGCGCTCCATCGCCAAGGGGCTCTTCAGGAAGAGGCACTGCCCAGCCATTACTTCCATCATAGCCTTCCTTCCACCACCCATCTAACACGCTCAAGTTGGGCACGCCATTTAAGGCGGCTTTCTGCCCGCTCGTCCCACTAGCCTCCAACGGAGGGCGAGGGTTATTAAGCCACACATCCACCCCTTGCACCAAAAATTTGGCCACATGCATGTCATAATCTTCGACAAACGCAATATGTCCCCCAAGATGATGCGCTTTGGCGAATTGATAAATACGATGGATGAGTTCGCGCCCGGCGTGGTCAGCGGGATGAGATTTTCCGGCAAAAATAATTTGAACAGGCCGCCAGGGATTGAGCAGGATCTTTTTCAGCCGGTCCAGGTCTGAAAACAACAACGTGGCCCGTTTATAGGTGGCAAATCGCCTGGCAAAACCCAGGGTCAACGAATGCGGCTCAAGCAGGGCCCCACTTGCCAACACTTGGATTGGCTCCATCGTCCCATCCATCCATCCTATTCGAGCGCGCTGACGGATAAAGATCAGCAGCTTTCGTTTCAGAAATTGCCGAACCTCCCATAATTTCTCATCCGGCACCGCCTCAATACCCTGCCATAGGATAGGATCATCACAGCGTTCCCGCCAGTCGGGTCCAAGATATTTTTGATACAACACATCCATTTCCTTGGCAACCCACGTTGGCACATGCACCCCATTGGTGACGCTGTGAATGGGCACGTCATGCAGCGGCCGCTCCGGCCACAGGACATGGAACATCTTTTTTGAGACCTGCTCATGTTCACGGCTCACGCCATTAATGAACGAGGCCAGACGGATAGGCAATGTCGTCATATGGAATTGATCCGGTGATAATTCCGGATGACGACCCAACGCCATGAAATCTTCCTGCGTGAGTCCTAGATCCTCCCACCACCATTGGCAATGTTCGCGAATGAGGTCTGCCGAAAAGACATCGTGACCGGCAGGGACAGGCGTATGGGTCGTAAAAACCGTACTCCGGCGAACCTGAGCGGCCGCCTCGGACAAGGACAGCCCTTGCTGAACCAGTTCCCTGATCCGTTCGACCAGAAAAAAGGCAGGATGCCCTTCATTGGCATGCCAGACGTGAGGATCATGCCCCACCGCACGTAAGGCACGCACCCCGCCTATGCCCAACAACAACTCCTGACAGAGCCGTGTGCGATGGTCTCCCCCATAGAGTCGAGCGGTCAGATGACGATCCTCTGGTGAATTTTCCGGTGTATCGGTATCCAAGAGGTATAACGAGACGCGTCCCACTTGGATCTGCCAAATCACACACGTGACCATTCGGCTCCCTAATCGGACTTGAACCTTTGCTAAATCACCGGCTGGCGTCCGCGCCAAATTAATCGGCATCGCCATTTGATCAACCGACTCATACACCGCTTCCTGCCACCCATCGACATCGATCACCTGCCGGAAGTAGGCCTGGTTATACATAAATCCCACTGCCACCAGCGGAATCCCAAGATCACTGGCTTCTTTGAGATGATCTCCAGCCAGAATCCCCAATCCTCCGCTATACAGCGGAACGGAGCGATGCAATCCAAACTCTGCCGAAAAATAGGCGATGGTGCGACCTTGCAACTGCGGATAGGTGGTCCCGAACCAGTGATCCTTGGCTCCCATATACTCATGAAATGCCTTCATGGCAGCCTGATACCGCCGAATAAACTCCCTATCCTCCCGGAGAATTTCCAATCGGCTGGGATCAATTTCTTGCAGCTGTTTCATAGGATCATGATGGGTCAAGCGCCACAAGGTCGGATCGAAGTGTGAAAAAACGGTCCGGCCCTCTGGGGACCAACTCCACCAAACATTATGAGCTAACTCAGAAAGATTAAGGAATTCTGCAGGCAACGTGCGATGCGTTTGATTCATAGGTAAAACTCACAAAAAATTGAAATTAGTCAACGGTGAAAAGATCTTCACCAACCAGAAAACCATGCTGAAGTGGTAGTAGAAAACACTCAGAAGAGTCAGTTAGAGAGGATCAGGCATTCCCAACAGGTTGATTTGGATTCGTCCCCGATTGCGCCAACGAAGCGACAACCGCAAACCGCTCGCCCACGATTCGGGTCGCGCGGTTCATGTGCTTGGCCAATTCCTTGGCTTCCTCAGGAGGAAGGTCGCGACGAAACTGTGGATGGAGCCCCCACCAGGATTCGACTTCTTCCCCCTGTGCGCGAGACACGACGCTGATTAATTTGATCAAGTTTTTTCCGGCCGTCTCCGGGGCACCTGATGGATTCGAAGAACTTCCTTCTTGACCAGGCAGGGACGAACCGGACCCTTCCTTCCCAGCCAATGAAGCACCAGCCATCGCCGCCTCTACTTTGGGTTTGGTGGCATCTTCGAATAAGCTTTTGAGGGCCGGCACGACCGCGCTTCCACACAAAAATGCCGCAGCGGTAATTTCCTGCTTGCCCGGGGCTCCGGCTTTAGAGGCAATTCGTTCCGAAAAAAACTGAAAATATTGATCACGCTCTTTGGTTTGGTCTGTGACCACAAACTTAAACTTTTCATAGGTTTTCCGGCTATCCGACACCACCTGCCCAACGGATAGTGTCACCTCCATGTCGTCCACTTCACTCGAGCTCAATGAGGGGGCTAATACGGTTTTTAATTGATGGGCCACGGAATCTTCCAAACTATTCATAAATTCCCGTTGCGCCTGGATCGGGATATAAAATCCGGACAGCCGATCCACGAGGTTAAACAGCATACGCAGAAATTCCAAATAAATTTCCCATTCCTGCTTCCGCTGCAGCTTCATGGCGAGCTTTTGGTCGGACCGTTTAATCAGGCCGACCGATTCCCGAGCCACGCTCATCATGGTATGAGCAAGATCCTTCAGCACATTCTCGTAATTTTCTGCAGATTGTTTTGCCATTCTTCACTCCCTAATTGAGTAAAGTATAACCGAGGGCTCAAGACCTGTCCAAGCCTAATATCGCTCGCGTTGCAACCCACCCCCACGTATGCTATACACGGCCAAAGACCTTAGAAAGACGAAACTCGGGCTCACATCTCCCGTCAATTCCTGCCGATGGATTCATGGATTCCCCTTCGCCACCATCCAAGCTCTATGTCCTCAAACGACCGCTGGAGGAGTCTACTCCGCCAACATTATCGCGGAATTACGCGGAGGAATTAAATCCCCAACAACTCGCCGCCGTTGAAGCCGTGCAAGGCCCAGCCCTCGTCATCGCCGGGGCCGGCAGCGGGAAAACACGAACCCTCGTCTACCGGGTCGCCAGGCTCATCGACCTGGGCATTGTACCCAGCTCCATCTTACTCCTGACCTTCACCCGAAAGGCCTCCCAGGAAATGCTCAGCCGGGTCGGACTCCTCATCGGACTCCGCAGTCAGCAAGTCGGCGGAGGAACCTTTCACTCGATGGCCAACATCCTTCTTCGACGATATGGCCGCCCCGTCGGTCTAGAACCAGGCTTTACCATACTCGATCGTGGGGATTCCGAAGATTTACTGAGTCTCCTTCGAGGCCAATTGGGGCTCAGCGACACCGGCAAACGGTTCCCCCGCAAACACACCCTCTCCGAAATATTCGGCAAAACCGCCAACACCTTGGAGAGCCTCGAAAACATTGTCATCAACGAATATAGCCACTTCGGGGAGTATCTCGGAGAACTCCAGAAACTCCAGGCCGCCTACGAGGCAGCGAAGCGCCAACGGCAACTCGTGGATTACGACGATTTATTGGTCAAACTCCTCGAACTCCTGGTCATCGACCAACAGGCCCGGGAAACCATTAGTCAGATCTTTCGCTATATTTTGGTGGATGAATATCAAGACACCAATCGCCTGCAAGCCTCATTAGTCCGCAATCTGGCTGCTACCCACGACAATGTCATGGTGGTGGGCGACGATTCACAATCCATCTATGCCTTTCGCGGCGCCACCTTCCGCAACATCATGGAATTTCCAGACCTCTTTCCCGGAGCAACCATTTACAAATTGGAGGAAAACTACCGGAGCACGCAACCTATTCTCCAACTGGCCAACAAGCTCATCGAGGCGGCGCCGGAAAAATACAGCAAAACACTCTTTACCAGGAAAGAGGAGGGGCCGTTACCCACCGTCGTGGAGGCGATGGGAGAAAACGCCCAGTCCCGATTCATCGCCCAAAAAATTCTGGAGTTGAGGGAAGAAGGCATCGCCTTAGATGAGATCGCTGTCCTGTTCCGATCCAGCTTTCATGCCTTTGACCTCGAATTGGAACTCACCCGGCGGAACCTCCCCTTTATTAAACGTGGCGGGTTCAAATTCATCGAAACGGCGCATGTCAAAGATCTCATGGCCCACTTGCGGGTGATTCACAACCCATTGGACACCGTTAGCTGGAACCGGCTCCTCCTACTCCTCGAAGGGGTTGGCCCCAAAAAAGCCAAGGATCTGATCGCATCAATCCTCCAAGCCCACGGACAATATGATGTCCTAAAACACAGCACCGGCCGCTCAGCCTCCGGATTGCGCCACCTGGCCGCCACGTTGGAACAATTAACGGAAGATCCCCTCACGCCTGCTGTGCTACTCGGGGAAATGATGGAATACTATGTCCCGCTCCTCAAAGATCAGTATGACGATTACCCCAAACGGATTCGAGACCTGGAACATTTATCCGTCATGGCGGAACGATACGAAAGCCTCAACGACTTCTTGGCCGATCTCACGCTGGAGCCACCGAATGAAAGTATCGTGGACGTGGATGCCCCGGATCGTGACGACGAGCGGCTTATTCTTTCCACCATTCACTCGGCCAAGGGGTTAGAATGGCAATGCGTTTTTGTCATCTGGCTGGTGGACGGACGGTTCCCCTCAGCCTACTCGTTCATGACTCCTGAAGATCTGGAAGAAGAGCGCCGACTCCTCTACGTCGCCGTCACCAGAGCCAAACACCACCTCTTCCTCACCTACCCCATCAATGTGTACGATAAAATGACTGGGTCGGTCCTCACGAAACCCTCACGGTATCTGGACCACATTCCGTCATCGTATTTCGACACATGGAGCTTGGTTGAAGAAGATCAAACCTATTCCTGGAGGTAAGGCAGTGACATATGTCGGTCGGATGATGGGCCTAGCCATTCTGGTTAGCCTCATAAGTGTCACCATGCCAGGCATGGCCTGGTCAGGGGAGGACGCCCCCTCGAATCATCCAAGCCCCCGTCATCCCTGGCCTGCCCTCCTGCAACAAGCAGACACACTGGGACTCCCCACGGGATTTCTCACACACATCGACCCAAAATTTGTCACCGTCACCTTCGAAGACCTCCGCACGTACGCCGCCGAATACCATCCCCACGATCACACGATGATCCTCAACATGCGCCTGTCTTTCAATGAAGCCGGCGGCGCATTGGCCGATCTGGCCAAAATGACCCATCATGATCTCGCCCTGCTTTATCATGAACTCCTGCATGCCTATCTGGATTACCTGTACGCCACCGACCATGGACAAGCCCTCACCCCGACCGACCAGCGCGTGTTGGAGGCAGCCAATGCCCAGATGGCCTGTCACTACCGGTTTGTCCGGATCAACCCCATTCGCCAACTCAAAGGGGCCACCGAGCTGCGATTTCTCTCAGATCAAGATACGTGGGAAGTCATGAACGAAACATGGGCGGTGTTTGTCGGTTGGGTGCTGTGGACCAAATTAGAACTCTTCCAAGATCACCTGGCCACGAAAACCTGGACGCCGCCCCTCATTGAACAATGGACCCAACGGTTAACGGATGCGGTTAAATCCGGAGAATTATTGGGCTACTACGAACCCGATGATCCGGAGGAACGCCAGATCGCCCGTAAACGCTTCATCGCTCCCTCCAATGGACTCACCCCACAAGATGTCGAACTGTTGCTAACCACAGTCTTAGGGGAATCACCCGAACTGGTCCAGGCCTCTACAGCGGTCTTCGAGCAGTATCAAACCGGAGTAGAACCGGCCCCCTCCTGCGAATAAATTCAGTGCCTCCGGCAGGTAGACTTCACCTAAACATCCATGCTAGCTTCAGAACTTTTCCGGAGCTATTGGCATCTTTTTTCCTCCCCTCATGACTGAAGAGGACTCAGGACGATAAGGCCACACGTTGTGGTGCATATGAACACAATCTTGCGCCTGTAGCTCAGTGGATAGAGCACTTGCCTCCGGAGCAAGGGGCCACAGGTTCAAATCCTGTCAGGCGCACCATGCATATGAGGAGTTCGAAAGTCCCCCTCCTTAGTAAGAAGGGGCAAAGGGAGGTAGAATTCTTCGACTAGGCATTCATAGTTCTGCGTTATATACTTTCTGAAAAAAATCCTGCATCTCGGTGGGGCCGTTAGCTCAGTTGGTAGAGCAGCTGACTCTTAATCAGCGGGCCGTAGGTTCAACCCCTACACGGCCCACCAAAATCAATAGCTTACAAACCGCAGACCTCCTTCAAGTCGCCGCGTAGACACCGTGTAGACCGATGGGAGACAACCATTTTCCGCCACTGCAACTCTGGCCTTCTCTCTCACTTCAAGCTTTCCCAGTCTCAAAGAGTTCTTGCAAAGCTCGGATCACTTTGAAATAATACTGCCTATTTCTTTCAAAGGTACTTCCGCTTTGAAAGTCGTCTTACATTCAACGTGCTCACACCATGAACCCAAAAGACTTTCGAGCCCCAAACGCAGGCAAAGTCATCCGGACACCCACAGGTTATACGGCGTTCATTCCAGCCAAGCTGCCGCCCACACTCACATACGATAATCAGTTTGTCCTGTCGCTATCTCGGGCCGATGCCGCCCTCAGTGAACTCTCAGGATTAGGCCGACATCTTCCTAATCCACATCTCTTGATCGCCCCCTATGTCCGACGCGAAGCGGTCTTGTCCTCCCGCATCGAAGGGACGAGAGCCAGCCTCTCTGACCTGTTAATAGATGAAATGGAAGAGCCGAAACAGCGTACCGGAGATCAGGACGTTCAAGAAGTACGGAATTATGTAGCGGCGATGGAACATGGCCTTGAACGGTTGCGCAAGCTGCCTCTTTCGCTCAGGCTGGTTCGGGAGATTCATGGGCGGCTGATGAAGGGAGTACGGGGCGACCGGGCGACGCCCGGAGAATTTCGTCGCAGCCAGAACTGGATTGGTCCGTCAGGAAGCACGATAGAAACGGCTCCCTATGTACCTCCGCCACCGGACTATTTGGACGACCTGCTAGGAGACTGGGAACGATTTCTCCACGAACGGAATATGCTCCCCGATCTCATCCAGTGCGCCATCATGCACGAGCAATTTGAAGCCATTCACCCATTTCTTGATGGGAACGGTCGACTGGGAAGGCTCTTGATCACACTCTTTCTCATCGAGCGGGGTCGGTTGTCACAACCCCTACTCTACCTATCCGCTTACATTGAGGCCCATCGCCAAGATTACTATGATCTTCTTCAACGAGTCAGAACTCACGGAGACTGGAGGGGCTGGCTTCAATTCTTCATTGCTGGCGTCACAGAAATTGCGCTTGAAGCCGTGGGACAGGCTGATCACTTGATGGGTCTTCGAGAAAAATTTCGTGCCCGCCTCCGAGATAAACCGAAAGCCCTGGCCTTGCTCGATGAACTCTTTCTCAATCCATACATGTCCGTTGCCAAAGCTGAACGAGTCCTGAAGGTCTCCAATCCCACCGCGAGACAAGCCGTGATGCTCCTTCAGCGAAAAGGAATGTTAGAAGAAATCACAGGGCGCACATGGGGAAGGCTATACGTAGCAAAACCGATTATGGAAACGATCGAATTGAAGGGGAAAGGCAAAGAGGCACGTTGAGGGTTGAAGCGCACTCCTCGAAAAGGACGTAGGTTCGTACCGGCCCGCTTCCCGTAATCAACGGGTCGTAGGTTCGATCCCTACACGGCCCACCACCCTTCGCTCTTCAAGCTTCGGGTGGCAAGCCAGCCCGAGCTTGTTAGACGAAGGAGTGTCCACCGAAGCCGCACCGCCGCCAAAGCAGCTATGGCGCGTCGGCGACTTGGCGCAGGAGGACTAAGTCAAACTTTAAAAGACAAAATCAACAACTTACGTCGTTCTCGCCAGTACCCCGTTCGGGAAAAAACCTGTTTCAAACCTGTTTCTGGAAGTTGGGCTCCTCTTTTTACCTTGTACTTCGGCATTGGGTAGAGATTTACCAAAATTGGCGTCTTAAAATTCCAAGAAATAAGGGAAGGCCAAATTTTCTCGATTTATCTTTTGAAATGGAATATTCTTAACTGCATTGTATCTATCCACTTTGACCCCGCACTCTTTGGCCAACTTCCTGTTCCTCGGAAATTGACGGAGATGAGTTATTAGTCAACAACAGACTTGACCCCAACTTCAACTTCTGTACACATGGGCTCCATGATTTCCAATGAAATTTGAGCTGTACACTGATGTGGCGTTGACGTGTGACATACCGGAGCACCGTCTCCGTCGCGGCGACATTGTCAAACTCGTGGAACACCATAATGCTTCAGACGGCACGGAGGGATATTCCATTGAGGTCTTCAACGCCGTTGGGAATACGATTGCCGTCACCACCGTCCCCGCCTCTGCCCTCGAAGCCCTCCGCGAAGACGAGGTGCTCTGCGCCCGTGCACTGGCTCGGTAGCGCCTAGCCAATCCAAACAACGTCATTTTTCACAGTGTCGAATCAGAAGCCTTGTTTGCTCGACCGGAAGGCATCTGCGTCTAATCCGGCTCAGTCTGCCCTGCCCAATCAGACAAATCATCCCACGTCGCCCAGGGATAAAAGGCGAATTCA
>JAOTTP010000128.1 GCA_029864405.1 Nitrospirota bacterium | reverse complement strand
GCTGGCCCCACTTCGATGGTTCCGGCGATCTCATTCGTGTCTGGATCGATGACATAAATATCATTGCTGCCGGTGTTGGTTCCCCAGATTCGGCCATCAGGCCCCAGAGTGAGAAAGTGGGGATTCGGGCCGACCGGGATTTGTTTGATCACCTGATGGGCTGTCGTGTCGATGACGTTCACTATTTTGTCCTGCGTGCTCACATAGGCGAATTTGCCATCCCGGGAAAAGGCAATGCCCATTGGGCCTTTGCTCACGGGAATGGTACCGAGAATACGGTAAATGGACGTATCGATAATGGAGATCGTGTTATCCGCGATATTGGCGACCCAGGCATGCTTATTATTGTTGGTGAGTGCCACTACATGTGCGCGGGTTCCGGTGAAGATCGACGCGATCGGTTTGCGAGACTCGGTATCAATGACCGATACCCGGCCGTTGGCCAGATGCGTCACCCAGAGTTGCTTGCCGTCACGACTCAGGGCCAAATCGTGTGGTCCATAATTGAGCGTCTCAATATCTCCGATGACTTGATACGTATCTCCGTCGAGAACGGTCACGGTATTGGAACTTTCATTCGCAGTATAGACCCGGGTATTGAGTCCCTGGGGCTTGGGGGGAGGCATGGCCGAACAACCCGTTAAGTGCACCACTGTTAAAAGGGCCACACCGGTTAAGAGGGGGGTGGTCATACGGAAACGTTCATTCATGAGTTGAGTCCTCCTATATTGACGTGAAAATAATTGCAGCTGTCTTATTGGATCCGTCCGAGAAATAATTGTCCTTCAACCTCACCTTTTTTGACCGGATGCTGGTTTTGACCAGTGGCCTGGGGGACCTTGGTAGAAAGATAGGAATAGGCTTCGTCAACCGTCACGAGGCTGTCACCATCCACATCCGCTTTTCCCCTCAACCCTTCGAGTAAATAGTAGGTAAAGACGCCATGACCAAGATCATCCCGTTCTTCACTCACTTCTCCCGCACGGCTGGCTGTTAGTACCACCCGTCCTTTGCCTTTGGACAGGCGGGTTAAAAATCCATCAGAGAGGGTAGCACGTCTGGCGGCTGTAGAAAATGTCCGGCCTGCCGTGGCCCCGCTATAACAAGAATCCGTTATGAACATGACCCGTTCGGCGGACAATCGATGGAAAATGGTTTCGACTTCCCGCATAGGCAGGCCGGTAGTATACAAGTCTTGTGGATCGGCATCATAGGGGATGAGGTATTTTTCCAGACCATCCCCGTCCGGGCTGGAAGCATCAGGTTCAGGGGCTCCATGGCCGGCATAAAAAATAATGACGGTGTCTTTCGGGCCGGCATTACGTTTTAAATCGGTTCCTAAGGATCGTTTCAGGTTAAACAGCGTAGCCTGTTCGTTGGTGAGGACCGTCAGGTGATCGGTGGTGACTCCCAGATTTTGTGTGAGATAATCGCGAAACGCCAAGGCGTCTTTATCCGCGTATTTTAATGAACGGACGGACTTATATTGTGAAATGCCGATCACCACAGCCCAAATCTGTCCTTTGTCCACCTCACGGGATACCCGGAGCGTTCGTGTGGACGCGAGTTGGTTACCGTCATAGGCCACGACGGTAATGAGATTTTCTCCCTCGCGAAGGAGAACCGTTTCGGAAAATTCCAGAGTCGATTGCTGGATGTCTTGAGCGGGCACTACTGCCACGCCTCGACCCTGCCGCCTGGCCAACAGTTCATCATTGACCCGCACTTCGATTCGAGCGATGCCGCGATCACTGGCTGCGGCCCCGACCAGTTGCACCCGGTCGCCATGTAAGACTTGTTGATCATAAGGGGTGGCCAAGGCGATGGCCGGTGGCGTGTTGGCTGACACCTGCGATTGGTTCATTTTGTCCAACTTGGTCTGCAGATGGGCCATTTCCTGCTTGAAATTCCGCAGGGCCTTCTCCGCCTGTTCCCGTTGTGCCTGCTCCTCTTGAAGGTGTTCACGCATGGTCGACAGTTCGCTCGATTTCATGTTGGCCGTGGCTTCGAGTTGGGCTCTGAGCTGCTGCGCTTCCAGCTCCCGTTTGCGCAAGGCCTGTGCAATCTGTTCCCGCTCCGTCCGTTCCCGCTCCAATTGTTCCTGTGTGGTGGAAATCTTGGATTCTTGGAACGTGGTCATATACTCCAATTTTTTCTGGAGACCGGCCATTTCCTGTTCACGCTGCTTCAAGGTCTGTTCGATGTGGGCCCGTTCTTGTTCCGCTTGTTGGAGCTGCTCGGACAGGGTAATGAACTGGGCCGCCTTATTAGCTTCCAGCCCTTGGATCATCGGAATGGGCATCTCGCCTTTGATTGATGTTTGGAGCGTGGCGACTTGTTGCTTGGCAATCCAGCCTGTTTCCTTCTCCGACAATTGGATCCGGTACCAGTCGGCAAGTTCCCCGGTCACGGACAGTGCTTGCGCTTTTCCGACTGTGGCGATGACGGAACTTTCTACCCCTGCTCCGCTGAGCAAGGAGGCGTGGTCCTGGTTCACCGTCACCATTTTATTCGTGGCGATGATTTGTTGAGGGGGTCGGGTGTCCACCACCAGATCGACCTTTTCGTTCAAAAAGACATTCTGCGTTTTTTCTTTGATAAATAATCCAAACTGGAGTTCCGGTTTCGGATAATCAGGCCACACCGTAAAACTAATGCGTGCCTGTTTGGTGCCATCCGGATCCAAATGACCAAATTGAATCATGTGAGGCCGTATGTCCAGGTGTTGACCTTCCTGATTGGTCAATTCCACCCAGGTATCGTTGGCGGGAACCGTGCCCACATTTTTTATGGTCAACAAGAGGTCAACGGCTTCACCT
>JAOTTP010000127.1 GCA_029864405.1 Nitrospirota bacterium | reverse complement strand
GCAATATCAGGGGCACTCCCGTGGATGGGTTCAAACATCCCCACCGTGGCTCCGACACTGGCGGAAGGTAGCATGCCAATCGACCCAGTCAGCATCGCGGCTTCATCACTCAAGATATCTCCAAACAAATTCGTCGTCACAATCACGTCGAATTGTTTGGGATAGCGAACGAGTTGCATGGCACAATTGTCCACGTACATGTGACGTAACTCCACATCTTGAAAATTCTTGTGCACCTTGATGACTTCTCGCCGCCAGAGTTCCGACGATTCCAAGACATTGGCCTTATCGATGGAGTGAACCAGACCTCGTCGTTTCCTGGCTGCTTGAAAGGCCACTTCGGCAATCCGTCGGATTTCCTCAGTCGTATAGACTTCGGTATTGAATCCGCGGTGTCCTGTCGCTGTTTGTTCGATGCCTTTGGGTTTTCCAAAATAAATTCCACCGGTCAATTCCCGAACGACCAGAATATCAATGCCCTCCACGACTTCCGGCTTTAGGCTGGACGACCCGATCAGTGCTGAATACATTTTTGCCGGTCGGAGGTTGGCGAAAAGCCCAAGCTGCTCCCGTAACCCGAGCAAGGCGCGTTCCGGCCGACGCTCATACTCAAGACCCTCCCATTTCGGTCCACCCACAGCGCCCAAGAGGACGGCATCACTCGATTGAGCCAATTCGAGGGTCTCGGCCGGCAATGGAAAGCCTGTCGCGTCAATCGCCTCCCCTCCAACCTGCCCATACGTAAAGGTAAATTGATGTCCACATTTCTGGCCAATGGCTTCGAGAACCCGCACCGCTTGTGGCATAATCTCAGGTCCGATTCCATCACCAGACAAGACGGCAATCCGTTTCTTCATAATTCCCCCAACAAGATGATGAACAATATTCTTTGGTTTGATTCCAGCGATAACCGCCTGTCCTAAACGGTCTTACAGAAAAAACAGGCCCATGGACGTAGAAAAAGGCAGGAGATCAGGCGCTCATGTAATTGGATGAAGCGGACTTCTTCTTCAACACAACCCAATTTTCTGTTCGGCCCTGGCGTTTCGGTCCGCCAAATCCGCCAATTTATTGAGCGCGTTGAGGTAGGCCTGCGCAGAAGCAAGAATAATATCCGTATCTGATCCGTGACCGGTAACGGTTTCACTATTTTCCTCGACGCGGACCGACACCTCACCCTGCGCATCGGTACCACCCGTAATCGCTTTTACGATGTAGGCACGAAGGAGGCTTTTGGTTTCAGTCAAGGCGGCAATGGTCCGATACACCGCATCCACCGGGCCATCACCCGTACCCGTCATTTTCGAGACATGCCCGTCCATCATCAATTCCACCATTGCGGATGGACGCTGCTCCAACCCACTTTCCACGTGCAGGCCCTTTAAGGAATAGCGTTCAGGAACTTTGGTAATCGCCTTATTCACGATCGTCTCCAAATCCTCTTCAAATAATTCCTTCTTTTGATCTGCCAGACGTTTAAAGCGTTCAAAGGCCTCTTGCAATTCCTGATCAGAAAGGGTGTACCCCAGGTTCGCCAATTCTTCTCGAAAGGCATGGCGACCAGACAGTTTGCCCATCACCAAACGACTTTGGGTTAATCCGACGGATTCCGGTCGCATGATCTCATAGGTACTTTTATCCTTGAGTAACCCGTCCTGATGAATGCCGGACGTATGCGCAAAGGCATTGGCACCCACAATCGCCTTATTGGGCTGCACCACCATCCCAGTAATATTGCTGACCAGGCGACTGGCTTTGCAAATTTCCTCCGTGCGAAGATTGGTGTCAGCCTGATAAAAATCAGTTCGTGTGCGCAGTCCCATCGCGATCTCTTCTAACGAGGCATTGCCGGCCCGTTCACCAATCCCATTGATCGTACATTCCACCTGACCGGCACCCGCATAAATGGCGGCCATGGAATTTGCGACAGCCAATCCTAAGTCGTTATGGCAATGAACAGAAATAATGGCCTTCTCCATCCCCCGGACTCGCTCTCTCAATGTCCGGATAATCCGTCCAAACTCCTCAGGAGTCGTGTATCCCACCGTATCCGGAATGTTCACCGTTCCGGCTCCCGCTTCCACAACGGCCTCCACGACTTCACAGAGATACGTCAAATCGGAACGAGTCGCATCCATGGGAGAATATTCCACATCCTCCACGTAACCCCGAGCATGGCGAACCATCTCCACCGCCCGCTTCAGGGCTTCATCCCTGGTCATGCGAAATTGATGCTTCAGGTGAATATCCGAAGAAGACAAAAACGTATGGATACGACATTTGGGCGCCCCTTTGAGCGCTTCCCATGCCCGATCAATATCTTCTGATTTTGCACGGGCCAGGCTGCAAATGACCGGACCTTCCACTTCTTGGGCAATACGATGAATCGCCTCAAAATCACCAGGGGAACTGAAGGCAAACCCGGCTTCAATGATATCCACATTCAATCGGGCGAGCTGCTTTGCCACAAGGATTTTTTCCTCGATGTTCATGCTCGCGCCCGGAGACTGCTCTCCATCCCGTAATGTGGTATCAAAAATTCGGATCATCCGTGTCATAGCTCATTACCCCCACATGTGGTCTTCATCTCAACGTCCCTTTTCCCATGCATGCCGGTCATTCATTTATGGAGTCCGTCCGGCCTTACCTCTTCCGCCGGCTTTTTCCCCATCATTCCTGCCGCAAACTTCCATCCTTGCTCCAACACCCCAGAAAGCGCATAGGCAGCAAAGACCACAAAAAGCATCGCCTGTGGATAGGCCAAGACCGCCATGAGAATAAGGACGGCATACACCAAATAATTAAAGTGGTGGTGTTCCTGCGTTTTTAATTCTTTCAGACTGCGATATCGAAACGTACTGACCATGAGAAACGCGAGCACCAAGGTC
>JAOTTP010000126.1 GCA_029864405.1 Nitrospirota bacterium | reverse complement strand
ACGGTGGGCGCCGTGATCATTCTTCGCCAAAGGCGTCCGGAATTAGTTCGTCCCTATCAGGTTCCCTTCTATCCTGTGTTGCCCGTGTGCTATATCCTGGTTGCCGGAGTGATCATGCTTTTTCTCAGTGCGGAAAAACCGGTTGAAACATTCTGGGCTTGCCTGACGCTGAGCGCGGGTGTTCCCCTCTCCTTCCTGCTGCGAACCCATATTGGGAAATACGGTAATGACAGGAGCGGATAGATCCCTGCTCACCATGGCGGAAATGACGAAAAAGAACATGTCATCCTGAGTCAAAGGCGAAGGATCTGTGCCCAGGTTGAAAAGTCCTACAGCTCAGCGAGATCCTTCGTTTGACTCAGGATGACAAGTATCGGAAATTCATCCTCATTACGGTCATGCCCGACATTGGTAATCGGGCATCCATCTGCGCCACCGTCACTCCCGACATTCGTTATCGGGAGTCCATCCGTGCTTCTCTTCGGATGGATCCCCGCTGACGGCCTGTGGGGATGAAAAAAAGCCTGTCATGCCCGACAGTTTTTATCGGGCATCCATCGTTGACCTTCTTCGGATGGATCCCCGCTCACGACCGGCGGGGATGACAAAGGAAAGGATGGATCCCCGCTACCCACTGTCGGGGATGACGAACGAGAGGGATGAATTCGTGCGACAAACCTGCGGATATGATGATCAGGGCCTTGTCGGTTACAATGATGAAGAGAAAAAAATCTGCCCCGTACCATCTCTCATGCATATGATGGAGGTCTATGCGTTCAACGAATGATTCACTTGCCTTCTTCATGATAGTTGTTGGAGTATGGTCTATCGTGTCCGGATGCGAAAATGGAAATCAGGCTATGACCCAAGGAAATAATCACACACGACAGGTTGAACGGAATTGGATGGTGGACACCCAAATTGTGGCGGGGGGCGTCACCGATCAAGCGGTTGTGGCCGCGATGCGCCGGGTTCCCCGACACCGGTTTATGCCTGATTCAGACTCTGATGATGCCTATGGAGATTTTCCACTCTCCATCGGTTATGGGCAGACGATTTCTCAGCCGTTCATTGTTGCGTATATGACGCAAGCCCTGAAGCTGAAGCCGGATGAGAAGGTTTTGGAGATAGGAACAGGATCAGGGTATCAGGCCGCAATCCTGGCTGAGTTAGTGTCCAAAGTGTTGACTATAGAAATTGTCGAACCACTTGCCGCGAGGGCAAAAAAGACTCTGGCAGAACTTGGCTACGACAATGTGATCGTGCGGGCTGGTGATGGCTATAAGGGTTGGCCGGACGAAAGCCCGTTTGATGCCATCATCCTGACGGCGGCGCCGAACCATATTCCCCAACCACTCTTAGATCAACTGGCGATCGGCGGACGTCTCATTCTTCCCGTCGGGGACTACCCTCAACAGCTTCTGTTGATCCGTCGCACCAAGGAGGGATACCAGGAAACCGAATTGTTGCCGGTGGTGTTTGTTCCCATGACGGGCCAAGCCTTAACAAATCCTTCCCAACCTGGCCACTAAACCTTGAAACGTAAAACGTGAGGGGTGAACAGTAAGGGGTAAGGAGTAGGTCGAAAAAAAGTTCAAAACTGAATTTACTGAATGCATCTTTTCTTCTTAACCCCTCACCCCTGACGCCTCACTCCTTACGATTTGCGCGTCAAAATGCCAAATATCTCCATTATTCAACAACCTCATTGACGGCACTGGTTACCCGTAAATGACAAATCCGCCGGCCGGAAGCGTGAGGACCACCGCTTTTCCATTTCTCGATTCCACTGTCGTCTCCTGACCGATCTGTCCCGCATTCGTTGAATACAAACAGGTGAGTGCTTGGCCGGCGTGATGCAGTCCGTCATCAATGGTCACCCAGGCGCTTCGGGGCGCAGAATAGTCCGTATTCATCGCCAGGAGAATTTCCTGGTCATTGAAAATTCGCGACCAGGGAACCACTGAACGAATGCGGCCTCCCAGCATCCGCGGTAGCCCGAAGTCCATCCCGTTTCCGGAAATCTCTCTCAAGTATTGTCGACCCCGCCGTAAAGCCAGCTTGTCACGACGGAGGCGTAATATGATGGCGAGTTGCTGGTAGGCCGGACTCTCTTCATTGAAAAAATGCCGTTGATGGCTCTGAAAGGCGCCAAATTCCCCTCCGAACATACATTCGCGAATGTATTGATCGCTCTGCCCATGCCCGTCAAAATACTGTTCGCTGCCATAGTACATGCAGGGAATGCCCATCGTGAGCGCGTTCAGCGCGAGCACATTCAACAGTCCGTCCGGCCCATCAGGATCAGCGCAAAACCTGGCTTTGTTCTGTCCTTTTCGCACTTGATCGTGATCATCGAACAGGGTGACCACCCGATTGCGAAACCAGACATGGGATTCTTTCTGAACCAGTATGGAATTACGGAATAACTGGAAATACTCCTCCGGGTTACGGGTGCCCTTTACCAGGTATTCCATTTTGTCAGGGATATCGTCGACGCCAAGTGCGGCATCCAGGCCTGTGGTTTCCAGCGTTTGAAATGCGCGGGTTCTGCCTCCGGTAATTTCTCCAATGAGGTAAAAGTTTTCTTTGCCGATTGATTGGGCAAATTCATGGATCACCGAGGCGAAGTACCGGCTCGCTCCCAGGTCCATATGCTTCACGGTATCCACCCGGTACCCATCGACGTCAGCAAAGGCCATCCAGAATTTGTACACTTCCGCCAGCGCCTTGAGGGCATCCGACGGCTGATACTGATCGACATCCCCGGAACCGAGCTGGATATTTTTCAGGTCAAGGAAATCCCCTTCAAGAAATTCAGGCGAAAAATCCCAATTGGTGATGTGTCCCTTTCTCGTAAACGTCTGAGGCTCTTGGAATTCCTGTGGCCAGATGGCTCCATGCGGCC